>NZ_MUGV01000018.1:158059-203730 GCF_002217275.1 Flavobacterium frigidimaris | reverse complement strand
GCTAAGCGCCAGAACGTTAGTGGCTATTACACAAGAAAAACAGAAACCAAAAAGCATCCTAAAACAATAAAAAATGACAGAAAACATATTTAACGATTGGTTAGACCAGATTCTAAAAACAGAAAAACCAAATGCTGACATTCAAGCTTATTATTTTGGGATTCTCGAAACGGAAGATGGTTATGAAACTTACTTAGTAGGCTCAGAAGAATTTGACGAAGACGAAGATTGGGCGTGTAATACGGATTTTGAACCGAAAAATAAATACTTACCACTAGGACAAAATGGAGTTGATTGGGAATTGATTCTTGCCGACGTTAAAAAAAATATTGAAAACTATATACAGTCGCCAAACTTTAAAAATAGCTTTCTTGAAAAAGCAAAAGCAATAGCTACAGGTTTTGATGGTGGAGATTTATTCATACTAAAGTAACAGCCACTAACACACGCTACAAGCAATTTGGGGATTTGGCTTAATTAAAAAAATTGGTTTGTATTTGGAAGATTTGGCAAATCCGAAAGACATCGCTGACTTATCCCAAACTGCTTGTAGCGCGAGAACGTTGGGGGGCAATAACTCCGTAGAAGTAGTAGAAACAGCTTTAATTAGGACGTCGAAAGCTAGGCAAAATGTTTTAATATAGATAAAAGTAGCCTGAAAATAGCTGAAATTTAAACGAAAGAACTAGTGATGAAACCTTACTAATATGAATGCATTAGAAAAATACAACATAAAATTCATCAATAAGATAGTTGATGGCAGAGTTTATAAAATTGCCACAGGAGGTCTTGGATATATTCAATCAATAAAAGATGTTTCAACTTTAAATGAATATATTGATATGACAACTACTACAATTAATGGTGATTTCAGCTCTATCGAAGAAGATCCAGATGTCAGCAGTAGTTATGAAGTTGCTTTTCTTACTACTAATGGAGTTGAGGTAATGGATCGTGATGTAAAAAATGTTATTGATGTAATTCCTTTACAAGATTTCAAAGAAATGTTAGTTGGTTGGAGAGATTTTTTATCAATAACACCATTAGATGGTGACAACGGTATTGAAAGATTCTTAAAGCAAAAAGAAATCAATCCTGATGGATTTGATACCATAATAGAAATGGCTAAGGATAAAATTTCAGAACATCAATTAACAACATACCCAAAGCAAAATAAAAGAGTATTCATTTTATGGCTGTCTTTGTTGGTAGGACTTTTATTTTTTTTCTGCATTATTCTGCCATCATTAAATATTTCTAATGTAATAATCCCTCTTTCAATAGTGGGGGCAATAAGTATAAGTTTTTCTGGATTTAAATCTATATTGTATTATAAAAGTTGGGGAAAAGACTTTATCGAAAGAGTGGGAAAACCAAAATTTGATTTACAAACTTATTTTCTAGTATCTTGTATACCAACTATTTTATTCTATTTTATAATTTCTTGGAACTTTATAAGCGGTCCAGGCCATAATCTCTATAAATTAGGCATAACAGCTAAATTCATAAAATCTTTAATCCCATAAATACGTTTGAAAATAGAAATAAAATATTGTAATAAAAACACACTCTTGCTCAACTTAGCGTGTTGTTACTGCCCCCAACACACGCTACAAACAATTTGGGTTTTAGGCTTAATTTAAATTTGGTTTTGTATTTGGAAGATTTGGCAAATCCGAAGATAAGGCTTAATTTAATCCCAAACTGCTTGTAGCGCGAGAACGTTATGCCCAATTTGAAAACAAGAACTTGAGAAATGAATATCCTTAAAAAACTTTTTAGTAACACCAAAGATATTAGACAAAGTATCAGCGTAATAAAATATCCTGATCGAATTTTCTTTAAGACTTACGATAAAATAATTAATGCATATTCTACAAGATCAAAAGAAATTACAATACTAAGTAGTAATTCGTCAGATATTGAAATTGGAGAAGCAATTTTAAAGCATCTGTCTTTATCTAGAACTATAAAAAAGCTAAGCCATGAAACTAGAAAAGAGAATTATGAAATATATAAAAAATTTACAGGATTAAAATCCATGAAAGCTCAAATGAAAGATTCACTTTGTGTCAATATTTATCGGCAAAACGATAAGATTGAATTCTCTCCAACCGTTAACGGCGGAACGACTGGTGATCGAAAAGGATACCATTTCTCAGGTGAAGGTAAAATTACAATTGAAAACAACGAAGATTTTGAATTAATCGGAAAATCTTTGAGATTAGCTTTAGAAAAATGTCGTTGAAAACAAACTGGGCATAACAGCTACTACAACGAATTTGGGCAGTAGGCTAATGGAAAAATGGTTTTGTATTTGTAATGATTTGGCAAATCCGAAGAATGGGCTTAATTTAGTCCCAAACCCGCTGTAGTAGCGGGACGTTGTGTGCTATTTTACCAGAAAATTTAGTGGAAAAGAAAATATGAAAGAAAATATTCGCCTTAAAACTTTGATAAGTATAAGTTTACTTATTTTTAGTTTACCTTTTTTACAAACTTGTTCAGATAAATCATTAAAAAATTCTCCAGCATACAAATCTGAATTTACAGGTTTAGTAGAAGACTCAATAAATACGAAAATTGTATATAATGCAGTAAGTAAAATCAATGATACAATTCGAAATTATGTTGAAGTAAGCAAAATTGAAAAACAGAAAATTATTGCAAAAGATAAAATTGAAAAAGAAATATGGCTGAAAAACTCAAAAAAGGAATTTACACATAACGCATATTTTTTGGGATTTGAAAGCTACAAAAATTTTGAAATTAGATTTTTTGCTGACAAAACTTTTTACATGATGTTGAATTTTACTTTGATTATAATTTTCACATTTATAATGTTTCTAATTTCATTCCTAAAAAAATTTAAACAGATAATCATAATGAGTTCCTTAAATTTAGTTTTTTTATTTACTGCTACTATTTTATTGTGTTTTTGGGAGCAGATAGAAGATATCAGACAAATTAAATATGGGTATTATTTATTTGTTTTAAATTCAATATTAATAATAGTGGAAAGCAGAAAAGAATACAAAATATTGAAAACGAAAACGTAAAAAAAACAGCACACAACAGCTACTACAACGCATTTGGGCATTGGGCTTAATAAGAAAATGGTTTTGTATTTGGGATAATTTGGCAAATCCGAAGAATGGGATTAATTTAGTCCCAAACCCGCTGTAGTAACAGAACGTTGTAAGCAATTTTCCTCATAGTTATAAAATTAGAACAAATTAACATTGCAAGAATGAAATTAAATTTTTTAATAATCTCTGTTTTATTTAGTTGTAATCAAAAATCTTTTGATGCAGAACAACTCAAAAAATATATTGCAAGTAAAAATGAATTTGATAAAAATTTTGTGAATCAATTCCCTAATACTTTATCAGAATATACCACTTATGTCAACAATAAAAATACATCAAAAAATGACGTTGGCTTTATACTTTATAAATATAAAGTAAATCCAGAAGAATTTAAAAAGGTAAAGTCATTAATTAAAAAATCAATTGGACATTATAAATCTAAAGATAGCTGTCTATTAATTGTAAATAGATTTGAGACAATCGAAACAAATGAAAACAGAAGTGAAGTTATCATATCGAATGAAAATCTAATAAATCAAGACTGCTATAACAGTCTTTATCCAATTCCAAACTTTATAAATTATTCAAATCCAAGTAAAAATTTTGAGTCTTATTTGGACGGTACATTCGACATTTACGTTTTGGAGGCAAAAAAAGGTAACCACTTCAAAAAATTTAGTTTGATGACTGATTTACAAATGCCAAATCAATGGAAAAATGGATACTCCAAAGGAGTAGCAATAAGTAAAGAAAAAAGGACTTTAATCTATTGGTCAATCATTTGGTAATAAAAAACTGCTTACAACACACGTTTGTGGCTATTGTGGAATTTAGTGGAATTAACGTTTTTCAAGGAGATTTTCGTTAAACCGAAAATACTCGTTTTCAAAACTCCACAACAGCCACAAGCGCGAGAACGTTAGGCGACATTTAAACAATATTATGAGTACATCAGGACTTGGAGAATTATTTCAATTTATCGGACACTTTCTTTTTATTGCAATCAGTCTTACCCTTTTAATTTATGGTATTTGGAAGACAGGAAAAACGAGGCACATACTTGTTTTTTTATCAATTATAGTTTTTGGAATTTATTTAATTTGGGTTTTCACAAAGAATAGCCAAAAAAATGAACTTGAACAGAGTTATGTTGGAGAATATGAGCTAACAAAATACAAAGACTGTCCTGATTGTATTCTTAAATTAAATCCTGATAATTCTTATACAATTTATAGCAGTGATAAAGAATATGAAAGTGGAAAATGGAAATATTTTGATGACGGAGATATTTTTTATGTTGAATTTGACAACAATGGACAATTAGGTTATAATGAATATGAATATAGAGAATAAACGGCGCCTAACAGCTACTACAACGGATTTGGGCATTGGGCTTAATGGAAAGATGGTTTTGTATTTGGGATGATTTGGCAAATCCGAAAAATGGTCTTAATTTAGTCCCAAACCCGCTGTAGTGCCAAGACGTTATGTGGCATGCTACCGAACTAGATATTAAAAAATTAAAATCATAAACTAAACATCAAATCCCAATACTAAATAAGGCTCTGAAGCTAAACATAAACATCTGCAGACAAAATGAATCAACAAAAGATTGAACAAATTAAGTCGATACTAAAGCACTGGAATCCTCTGGGAAATGCTGAACATAGCATCCAAGATTTAAATGACTATGAAACGGAGGTTGACGATATCATTTTTAATCTTGAAATAGATTATGACTTTCCAGAAAAAAGTGTTACCAAAAAGCAGTTATCTAAAATTGTCAAAGAAGTCTTGAATCAAGCTTTTGATTTGTATTTAACGAACTCAGATTGCGATGCCCCTTCTGAAGAAATATTAGAGATTCTGAACCAGAGATGAAAGCACGCCACATAACACACGCTACAAGCAATTTGGGTTTTAGGCTAAATTTAAATATGGTTTCGCATTTGGAAGATTTGGTAAAACCGAAAGTTTAGGCTTAATTTAGTCCCAAACTGCTTGTAGTGCGAGAACGTTATGCGTCAGTTTACACGAATCTCGAAAACATACGGAAATTATTCAGAAAAATATAACTATGAAACTTTACAAACGAATTGACTCTGCAATACACTTTTGGGAAACTTGGGATATAAGCGAAAAAAAAGGAGCTATTCACAAAGGAATAGTTGGAAAACGTGGTGAATATAGAGAAGTAAGTTCTAAACTTTTTTCAAGCTTTAGAAAAGAGATTCAAAAAGAAATTGATAATTATTGCAAAGATGGTTATCAAGAAGTAGACATTGAAAATCATTCTACTCTATTGATTGAGTTCTTAGTTGAAGGAATGGGAACTGCGGAAGATGTTGAAAAAAGAACTCGACTTCAAAATAAAATGGATGATGTATTGGGTTGGACAGGACTTGGACATTGCGACGGAGGAAGTATTGGAAGTGGAACTATGGAAGTTTGTTGCTACGTTATTGACTTTGAAACAGCAAAATCAGTAATCCAAGAAAGTCTGAAAGACACCGAATTTTCAAACTATACGCGAATATTTGAAGAGATTGAAGAATATGACGAAGAATAAAACCGAACGCACAACAGCCACTACAACGGATTTGGGCAATTGGCTTAATGGAAAGTTGGCCTAGTATTTGGGATGATTTGGCAAATCCGAAAATAGGCCTTAATTTAATCCCAAACCCGCTGTAATACCAGAACGTTATGGGCAATATTAGACAACCTTTCGTTTAAATAGAAACAATGAAAATAAAAATCTTTCTACTCTTAGCATTTTCCCTTAATTCATGTGCGCAGAATTCTAACAAGTCTGATTTTAAAAAGTCTGATGTTCCAAAGGAGTATCAAGACTTACTGATTAATATTGAAACTCTTAAAACTGGTATGATTAGCTATATGAATGAAGCAAATCCAGATTATACAGAGAAAGATGTAAATCAATGTGTAGTAATCTTGCAAAGCTATATCTTAGAAATCGCAAAGAGTAACTCAAAAAAAGATGGAATTGAAATAATCAAGTCAAAAATCCAAGAGTTAAACGAACTCAATAAAAAATGTGGCGATCAACTTATTGAGACTGGTGAAAGAGAACAAATTGCAGAAATCATTATTTCGGCAGGCTATAAAAAAGGCTATAACCAAAAAGACGAAGATATAACCGAACAGTGGCGCGAATGGTAATACTGCCCATAACAGCCACTACCAGCAATTTGGGTATTTGGCTTAATTTAAAATTGGTTTTGTATTTGGATGCTTTGGCAAATCCAAAGAATGGGTTTAATTTAATCCCAAACCCGCTGGAGTAACAGAACGTTGTGGTGCATAATAAAGAACCGAAATACTAAACATGAAAATATTGATAACATTATTAAGTATAATTGCAGGACTAATAATTTTATATTTTGGATTAGCATTTATTTTAATTCAAATCCGAAGACCAAAATTCAACAATAAGGGCTATACGAAACTTGAAAAAAAACTTTTAGATATTTTTACATCTATGTTTGACCCTGATTTAGCTGACAAGATTAAGATGCAAATTGAATACTTCGAAAATAAACGTAAATGGAGGCAATATTGGGAGAAGAGTATGTCAATAGAGCTATATGGAGATAAAAAAATGTCGCCTAAGTTTAAGTACCCAAGACAAGATGAAAGTAAAATTGCAACTATTAGATTTAAGGTAAACGAAGAAAAATACAGTATTGATTTTAATAGTTATGATGGTAGGATTTGGGGATGGAAAATCAGACCCAATCCTAAGTTGATTCAAAAAACAGATAATATTGAAGTAACTGGCAAAAAGATTAACAATGATCCAAATGAGAAAGTTCTAATTACTATTGAAAAAACAGAATTCAAGATAATTCCTAATTTTGGTGGCGTAATTGGAGAGATTGCAAAAGTGAAACCAATTAAAGTTGCCTTTAATCCGTTAATTCCACAGCAAATTGAGATATTTAAGCGAAAAATTGACTCGGTACTTCCAAATGGCTATATAAAAATAATTGAACAAACTGAAGGCTTGGAATTTAATGATTTTCGAATTTCCGGAATTTCTGAAATACAAAGAACAGGATTAGATGATGGAGATTATTTTCATTTAGTTGAATTTGACTATGGAATAATTACCATAAAAGAAAATGATAAAAATGGAGAGATTTATTTTTGTCATTTTTCAGATGGATCGATTGATAAATTGGGAACAGATTTCGACAAAATATTAAAAGAAAGAACGGCATAACTACGCACCTCAACAGCTACAACGGATTTAGTGATTTTGCAAATCCTAAATAATAGGCTTATTTTAGTCCAAAACACGCTGTAGTGCCAATATGTTGGGCCATATACACTCATAACACATTAAAAAAAGAATCTAATGAAAATATTTTCAATGATATTTTTATTTAATATATCATTTTGCTTTAGCCAAAATTATTCATTAAATGACTTTGAAGAATGCAAAATTCCTGATGTGGAAAGCAAAGAATGGTATGATTTTAATCATTCATCAGGCAAAGAGTTTGTTTTTACATTAGAATCAGCTAAGATAAAAGTATCAAAATACAAGTATGCGTCTTCTGTTGAATATGATATTCCCAGTGGAAAATTGCTTGGCATCGATATGGGAGAATTTGGAGGAGGGTTATACTACAGACAAAAAGATTCAACTAAAATATTTTATGTTAATGGAAAAAAAGGGATAGATATTAAACCAAACTGGTTTGGAGGTCTAATGACTAACGAAACGGATCCAATTAATAAAGTCCTTAAAGATTGTAAACTACTTAAAAGCGGGAATGTAAAATTTATTTTTGGAATTAAAGATTCAATTTATTTGCTAGGCGGCTTATCGCATATGGGATTAAATTCCGGAGGACTTTATACTATTAAGTACAATAATGATAATTTTTTTATTTCCGGAGCTTTAAATCTTGAAGATGCTCCATCAGCTATGTCTATATATAACAATTGCATTTATCTAGCAGGAAGTAAAGGATTTTATATAATTGATGAAAACTTGAAGTTAAAGACAATATTTGATAATTTATTTTGGGATGGACTTTATCCAACTTCTGTAGTTGTACTTGATAAGAAGAATGTATTTGTAACAATAAGAGGTGGCTATGTAAAAATCAATCCCGAAGAGAAAAAATTGAAACTTTATAAAGCAAAATAAGTACATCGCACAACAGCCGTTTTGGACCAGGCAAGACAATCGGCAAAAGGCAAGGATATAAGAATTCAAGGTGGTGCAAATACAATCCAACAGTTTTTAAATGCCGGACTTATTGACGAGTTTTTTATTCATATTGCTCCGGTTTTTTTAGGTAGCGGTATACGACTTTTTGACGGCATTGACAAAGAAAAATATAACTTGCAAATTACAGAAGTTATTCCATCAGAATTAACAACCCATTTAAGATACAAACTGAACAAAAAATAAAAACAGACCTATAAATCCAGTTCCTAAACCCTATTACAACTCATTTTGGTAATCGATCTAATAGAAAGTTGGTTTTATCTTTAAGATATTATCAAATTAGAAAATAGGGCTAAATTTGCCCCAAATCAGCTGTAGTCCCAAAACGTTGTACCTAATTTTAAAAACAAAAAAACGAATGAACATATTTCCAAAAAACGATTATACTTTCAAAATAATTGGAGAAGAAACAGAAACTCTTGAACGTTTAAAAAGAAGAACTGAACTGTCTGAAAGTTTAACTTCAAAAATAACCGACAAATCATTTCGTGGAATAATTAAAAACAACACATTTAAAATAATATCTTCAGAAATTGGAAAAGGTGCATTTTGTGTTTTAACTGGGGAAATTGTGAACAAAGAGGGACAAGTTGAAGTGGAAATAAATAAAGCCTTCCGAATTTTGCTAAGTGTTTTATTATGCTTTCCTTTCTTTGGCTTAATTGCTCAGTTTTTTTCTAACAAAGAAGAGTTTTCAATAATCTTTATACTTGTGGCAATACTACAATTATTAATGATTAGATATGTATTTATCGAATTGGCATTCAGACGATTCTCAAAATCTAGTTTAAGTAAATTGAGTGATGTATTGGACATTGACCATCTTGAAAAAAAATAATCAGAACAGCTAAAATTTGGAATTTGGAATTTGGAATTTGAAATTTGGGAATTTAAAAATTTATTTCGGCATAGCAATTTTTGCCTTAAACCCTTTATCAGGTTCAGTATCAAAATCGATAGTTCCTTTAACTGCCTGAATACGGCTTTCCATGTTAAGAAGACCATTTTTTATCATCTTCGTTTTTTCGCAGCCTATACCATTATCAGTATAGTGTATTAAAATAGATTTGTGATCGTTTTCAAATTTTATAAGCACTAAACTTGCCTTACTGTGTTTTTTCATATTCACCATTAGTTCCTGTAAAATTCGACTAATGGCAATTTTTTTTGTATCATCAATAATTTCCCAGTTGATGTCTTCTAAATTATTGACAATAATATTTCTTTCCTTGGTATCATAAGCCAAAAGCATTTCTTTTATGCTGTTGGTAAATTCCATTCCAGTATCAATTCTATTGTTTTCTTTTGATATTCCTCTCACACGCCCGTAGATATCATCTAATTTCTGGAGTAGATTCTCTTTAGTGCTTTCTTTCGATAATGGCTGAGATTCGGCAAAAGCAATTACATGATAGACATCGTTTGCCAATTCATCATGGATTTTTTTAGCAATACGGGTTTCGGTGTTATACGAAGTTTTAAATTCTATAGCCTTGCTCTTATTTTTATAATAACGAATTAAAAGGGCTATTAAAATGACTAAAAAGATAAAAACAATAGCAAATACAATTCGTAAATATTTATCTTTTTGAATAGATAATAGGTTTTCTGCTTTTTCTAAGCGAAGTTTTTCGTTTTCATCTTTTTCTTTTTTAGAATCGTATTTAATTTTGGCCGATTTATTTTTAAAGTTGTTTCTAACCTTTATGATACTGTCATTTAACGTAAAATACTGTTGAACATATTTGCGTTTTTGAAGACTATGATCATTTGAAATTAAAATTTGGAGCGCTTCTAATCTTTCATCAACACTATTTAGTTTAGTAGCTGCATTATAAGCTGCAAAAGCATTTTCATCTGATTTTGGAATGTCTTTTTTAGCATAATAATCGGCCAGATGCAGATAACTTTCAATACTTCCATAAGTGTCCTTGATTTTATTTCTTGTCTGAAGGGCTTCATACATTAAATTAAATCCTTTTTCATTCATTCCATTTTTAAAATAGGCATAACCCAGATTATCTTGCAATCGCGATAAAGATTTATGAGATAGTTGTTTTGATAATTTTTTACTTAATATAGATTCTATGAGGGTAATAGCCTTATCATATTTTTTTTGGTAGATAAAGACAGTTGCAATATTGCTCAAAGGGGCATATTTAGCGATAAGATCTGGCTCATCTTTTATGGATTCCTTATAGTAAAAAATAGCATCATCATAAAGAGATAGTTCTTTATCAGCGACACCTAATATATTATTTATTGAAGAGGTGTATACATTCTTTTTTTTATAATAAGCTAATGCTTCTGTTGCGGTCTCCTTACTACCATAGTAATCACCATTAACTTGTTGAATTGTTGCTATTGAAATAAGTATGTATCCCAGATTGGCACTATCTTTTAAACTTTCAAAAAGTATTTTGGATTTATTAAATTCATAAAAAGCAGTAGTAAAGTTTTGTTTTTCATAATCTGTAATTCCTTTATCTCGCAAACTAAATGCTTCTTTTTTTAAAGATTTTATATGTGGGTTTATGATCTTTTTTTCCTGACAGGAAAAAAGAAAAAGAAATATAATAAAATAAAAAAACGGGGACCGTAACATATAAATTTACTTTCCCCGAAAATAGTGATTAATTAGATACTAAAAATATATTTATTCATCAGTTGGCGGTGGTGGTGGTGGAAGTTTTGGTTCGTCACCAGGACCATCAGCCTGAGTTGATTTTGAATGATCAATAATTTTTTCTGTTTTCTTTTTTGGCTGAGTTTCATATTCATCAGCAGTACAAGAAAATATAGTAAATAACAAAGCGAAAGCGCTTAATAGTAATAGTTTTTTCATTTTAATTTAATTTAGAAATTAGACATGAGTATGGCCGTCCGGATTATCCGGAGCTTGTTAATGGCAATACCAAAATTGATTTTTGGGGAAGTAAACCGTGTAGAACTGTAAGACGTTATTTATACTTCCCGAATAAACTCGGTCTTACGGTTTTCCACTGTTAATTTGAACTAGTTTTATGTTTTTGTTTTAATCTGCAGATAAAACGTGAACTAATTTCTATGGCAAAGGAAAGGCACTTTGAGCCCTTTGTTGATAAGGGATTCCCAGAATTCCCGCATTTTCCCAAGATTCCCGGGAATTCCTAAAAACAAAATACAATGCATACTAATTTAGGTTTGTTAGAACATGTTAGGTGAATGTAAAACCAATCCTGACCTTTATTTAATAGAGATAAAAAAACCTAAAAAGGTTGTCTTGAACTATTAAAAAAGATAAAAAATGGAGTTTTGAATAAATCAAGTTGTTTACGGTTTTCCTCATTTTTAATTTAATCTAGTTTTATATATTTGTTTTAATCGGCAGATAAAACGTGAGTTAATTTCTATGGTAAAATAAAGGTGCTTTGAAGTCCTTGTTTATAGAGAATTATCAGAATTTTTACGTTTTCACGAGATCCCAAAAAATCCTAAAAAACACCATGCATCATACCTTAGAAGAATATAAAAAAGCGATTAAAATTAAATACGAGACAGAGAAAGAAGCAGAACATTTTGATTATTTGTACAATCCTTCCCGCGGAAAACTCCGCGACTTGTGCTGGCTTATTTTCGAGAATAACCCAACGCAGGACGATTTGAATGTTTTTAGAAATTTATTTTGCCTGGATTTTGATCATACCAAAAAAAATAAGTTTAAGGAACAAAAAGACAAGTTCAGGCCTATTGAAACTTTCTTTAAAGGCGAAACAGATCCATTGAATATTGATGCAATAAATCTCGCAGCGGTTATAGTTGATTTTCAACCACGCCCTTTTAAAAAGTTTAATGAAAAGTGTAGAATCGAAGAAGCAAAACAAATTGAAATTGCGCATAAAGAGAATGCAGTTGTTGAAATAGAGAAAGAAGCCATAGTAGTAGAGCGTTTAGTTAAAAATGAACATGAGGAGTCGAAAGAGCATCCTAAAAAAGGAAATCTTTTGTTTGATTTTGCAGCTATATTTTCTAAAAAAATAGGTCAGAAGATATACCCACGAAAAATAATTACGGTAGGAATTGGAGCTGTCGCTTTGATGTCTTCTGCGCTTTTATATTTTGTGCAGAAAAAAGATTAAAAAGCGAAGTTTCTAAACGATAATGAAAAGCATTTTTTTGAAAAATAAAATGCATAAAGAAGTAAAAAGAATAATTTTTTAAGGAGTAATTTTGGAGTAGAAATAGTTTGTTTTTCGGCATATATGATCTGTTATTTATACTATAAAGATAAGAAAAATAAATCGATTAACCTAATAAATACCAAGGAAATAACGATTTTTTTTACTCAAAAAACCCTGTTTTTTTAATTTTTTTTTGACTGCTTAATGCAAGGAAATAATGTGGGATTTTCGAGGTGCTAATTAACCGAAAGAGGATAAAAAAAGCCTGTATTTTTTTACTTTACAGGCTTGCCATTTTTTATTGTTGTAAATCACCCAACATTATAATTCATTATTTGTTTTTGTAGCATTTAATATTTCTATAATCTTTAAAGCGACGTCGCCTGAGGATTGAAAATTTTGCCCGGTAACAATTCTTCCATCCGTCTCTACATGTGAAACGTTGCCTTTAGAAAACTTAAAAATACCACCTCTTTCTTCAACCGTCTTTTGAATTAAGAACGGAAAGTGCTTAAAATAGTCTGCATCTTGTTGTTCGAATGAATCAGGGTAACCGCTAATTTTTTTTCCCGCGACTAAATATTTGCCATCATTTGTTTTTAAGTTTACAATTCCTGCGGTTCCATGACAAACAGAAGAAATAACACCCTTATTTTCTTCATATACTTTTAATGCAATAGTTTGAATTTGCTTGTTTTCAGGTACATTATACATCGCGGCTCCACCACCAACGTAATAAACCGCTTTATAATTCTTTGAATCAATTTCTTCTGGTTTATTAGTGTTTTTTATAGCATACATAAAATCCGGATCAAATAAATATTGTTTTTGTAAAGTGTCAGAGGTATTGATATAGGCGAGTGGAATACTTCCTCCATCCGGACTTACAAAATCGACGTTGTATCCTGCTGTTTTAAAAGTATTGTAGGCGTTTACTATTTCAGCAAAACTATTGCCTGTACCTATTGTCGATTTGCCATAATAATGAGCATTAGAAACAATAAACAGAATTTGCTGTCCTGATTTATTACTACTCCTACTGGCCGCAGATTTGCTGATTATTTTCCATTCGCCCTGAATTTTTTTGAGTAAAAAAAGATCGATGAATTCTATTTTTTTGGCTGGTATTACTATTTCTGCTTTGGCCAGGGCGATATTGTTAAATAAATCAATTGAAATAATACGACCCATTCGACCATTAAACTGTCCCTGATTGTCTTTTTTAAACCATGTCGTGTACTCGCTAATGGGTACAATCCATAACTCCTTGTCTTTATGGCTTAAAAACAAATTGGCATCAGGATAAAACGCTTTTTCGATGCATTCCGGTTTGTTGTACGAGGTACCGTCAAGGTAATTTTGAATGCATTTTTTTACAGCTGCCTCTTCTTCTGTTTGTGCCAATAAACAAGCAGGTAAAAATAGTACTGCGATAAAATAGAAGATTTTTTTCATAAACTTTTAGAATTAAAATTTTTACAAAGCTATGATGGGGCCGATTTAAACCGGAATTGATTTATAATTCAGGAGTCCTGATTTATAAATTAGGACAAAAGAGGTCCGTTTTTGTGCCGTTTACAGCTGTTGTTGCAGTAACTTTTTTATCATTTTAAAAATCTGCATTATTACTTTCTAAAACTATAAAACGTGTTTTGCCGATAATTGACTTGTAATAAAATTATTTATATTTATAAAATATTACAGTAGATTTTGATCTTTGGTAACTAAAATCATTTTTTATGAAAAAGCTTCTATCCTTACTACTTATTTTATGTGCTTTCGGTTGTAAAAAATATGTTGTGTCGTTTGAACAGCCAACAAATATGAAACTTGATAAATTAAAACTCGAAGTACTTCTGGATAAAAAGAAAGTTCAGGAAATTAACTTAAAAGCAACAACTGCAATGCTTTCTTATGAAACAGTAGCCTTGTCAACATCAGGGGAGGGAAAACATCTGCTTCAGGTTAAAGTAAAAGACACGATCTTTAGTTATGACATAAAGTATCCCGAAGAAAAATATATTCTTTTGACCGCGCACTTAAAAGAGAATGGCAAGATTCATATTGGAATTTTGAAACAGCAGTATAAATTTAGGTTGCGTTGAGAGATGATTTATTTTACACATATAAATAAGTTGGTGGTTATTTTATGAAAAATCAAATAGCGACAATATTTTTATTTCTAACTATACTCACTTCTTGTAACAAAAAGCAAGAAGAAAAAATAATGCCGTTAAGTGAATTACAAAATAAAAAAATATATAAAAATTTAGATAGTTTGCCAAAAAATCTGGAACTGGTTTATCGTGTTGATTTATCAGAAAACGATTTGAATAAAATCCCAAGAATAATCTTCAAATTGTCTAATCTACAAGAATTAAATCTTTCTGTAAATAATTTAACAGAACTAAATAATTTAGAAGAACTGCAAAACCTCCAAATTTTAAATATTGGAATGAATAATTTTAAAATATTTCCAATTGAAATTACTAAACTTAGAAAACTTAAAACGCTAGATATTTGGTGGAATGACATTAGAACTTTTCCGGAGGCATTTTATGAAAATAATGTAAACATCGAAGAACTCGACTTAACAAGTATGTTTGAATTTGACTTTACAAACAATTTATCGAAGGTTCATCGATTTAAAAATCTTAGACAACTAAATTTAGGTAATAATCAAATTAAAAATTTAAATATAGAATTTGATAAACTATCTAATTTAGAAACGTTTGGATATATTAGACAGGATAAAATTGATACTAAAAGCATCATTTTAGAGCTTTCCAAATGTGAAAAACTCAAAACTATCCATTTAAGCGTTAATCATATCAAAGAACTTCCAAGTGAAATTTCATTACTTAATAATTTGGAAGAGTTAAATTTATACGAAAACGAATTGACTAAACTTCCTGATAATTTGCTTAAAATGAAGCGACTAAAATCAATTACAATAGATGGTAACAAAATTGATAAAAAAATAATTTTGGACTTTGAAACCAAAATGCCAAAGACGACTTTTATATATTAATGAAAAAAAATATTACAACCAGATACTAGACATTTGGGTATTTGACTTAATAGAAAGTTGATTTTGAGCTGTTGCGCAAAGAAACATCCTGAAAAAACAAAAAATGAACGGCAACCTGCAAACTTCCCGAATATTAACTTCTGAAAGGCTCACCCTTAGGAAACTTTCAAAAAAGGATGCCGCAGCAATATTGCAATTACGCTCGAACACAGAAATAAATAAATTTCTTGACAGAAAGCCAAGCAAATCAGTAGAAGATGCCTTAAATTTCATTAACAATATAATTGATCATGAAAGCGAAGAACTTTTTTATTGGGCAATTACAAAGACAGGCGAAGACAAACTAATGGGTACAATTTGTTTGTTTGATTTCTCAAGTGATTTAAAGAAATGTGAAATTGGATATGAGCTTCTTCCTGAATATCAAGGTCAGGGAATTATGGCCGAAGCAGCGAAGAAGGTTATTGCATTTGCCAGTAAAACACTTGAAATAGAAACGATAGAGGCACTAACACATAAAGACAATCAAAGCTCAACTAAACTTCTTCAAAAATTAAATTTTAAGAAATTGGATGATAAAGTTGAAGATAATCCAAATCTTATTCGATTTAGATTGACAATATAAAGCTATGGAAGCCAAATAATAAGCTTAATTTAGTTTCCAAATACGCTATCGTACCAGAATATTGGTGCTACGCATAAATCAATTAGAAAGCATGAGTTTTGAATTAGATGATATCTTTTTTCTAGAAAATTATGAGACCCTTTTGATTATAAAAAATCACATTTATTTATCGCAGAAAAAATACTTTTCTATGGAGCATTTTAAAAATGAAAGGTATTCAGATAAGAATCTGATTGAAATAAAGGTTGAAGGAATATTGAAAATTAATTTTAATAGTTTAGACGAACACGTACAACTTGAAACCAAATTAAAATCATTTCGATTAATTTTCTTTAGCAATAACATGATGTTGAGGTTTGTTTCAGGGATTGAACCTTTTTTGATTTTAGAGAAAACGGAAAAAGATTTAACCAGAATTCAGAAAATAATTCCGTCAATATTTATTTTTATAATAATTATTATCATTTCTTTTCTTGTTGGAATCCAAAACAGTTTTATTTTAGTAATAGGTTTAGTATTTGCAATTTATCAAATTTATAAAATGTATGGAAATAGCGTGCAGATAGAATATACTAAACCTAAATAAAAAAAGAGCCACGACCAACTACTACAACGGATTTGAGAAAGTGGCTTAATAGGAATTTGGTTTTTATTTAGGATAATTTGGCAGATTTACATAATGCATTTTTTAAAAAAAACTCACAAACAGAATTTAATGGGATTATTTGACATTTTCAAAAAACAAAAGAAGTACCAACTTCCTGAAATGTATAATGGAATTATCACTAAAGATGAATACAATGAAATTTTAGAAATCTGTATAAAATACCATCAAGATAACGGATTAATTATTTCAAAAATTGATGAGGGTGAAATTGTCACAGACATTGAGGGAGAGGAACAACATCGTTATTTGGACAATTTGGTTCGTGTATTAGCAAGTTATGAAAAAACAATTTGGAGCCAGTTAGTTTACGAACATTTTGACAAGTTAAAACCCAATCGATCAGCATTAAATTATCTGTACAAAGATTTTGAATATGCAAGTCAGTTTTTAAGAGTTTTATTAAAAGAAGACACATTCAATCTTGGTGATCATGTGGAAAATTATGTTCATAGAGTTGACTTCCCTAAGACTAATACATTTTTAATACTTGAATTTGAAGAACAATTTCACTATATCAGAAAAGATGAAATAATAGAATGGGAAAAATTGGAACATGAATTATTTGAAATTGCAATTGAAAACTTGCCTGAAAATAAAGTTGAGGTAAAAGAGTATAAATTTGGCGAAAAATATACCGTCTTTATATTCTTTAGTGGTGACTTCTCGGCTTCATTAATGCTTGATTTAGAAAACAGAGCAGATTATTCCATTGGAAAATTTGGAACATTAATAGCGATTCCCACAAAGGGAACTGCATATGCACATCCAATTGAAAATGGAGAATTATTAGCACTTATAGAAATTCTCGACCCGACAATTGAACAGTTTTACAATGAAGACCCAGGAAATATAACAACAAATTTCTATTGGTATCATAATGATGAAATTCAAATTTTTCCAACTGAACAATCGGAAAAAGGCTTATTGATTAGTATGCCTAAAGATTTATTAAAACTACTGAACGAAGATGAATAAAATACTAGTGATAACAGCTACGATAAGAACGCTAGGTCTTAACTTAACGAAAACACACAAATCAAATACATACTTTTTATGGAAGATCAAGGGGCAACAGTAGTAATAAATCATTATGTCATAGAGGGAAAACAAAATCAATATGAAAATTGGCTAAATGAGATTGGCCCAATTTGCAGAAGTTTTACTGGTAATATTGATTACCAAATAATTCGCCCTATTCCGAATTTGACTTTTGATTATACGGTGATCATACGATTTGACACCGTTGAAAACCTTACAAAATGGATGGAGTCAAATGAAAGAAAAAATCTAATTATAAAAGCACAACCGCTATTGTCTAAAGAGGATCAATATCGCATTAAATCGGGCTTAGATTTTCTTTTTGCAAATGAAGGTGAAAAACCAAAAGTTCCCGCTCGCTGGAAACAATATTTGGTTACGTGGTCGGCTATTTATCCGTTATCCATTCTTATCCCTTTGTTAGTGCTTCCCATTTTAAAAATTTTAAATCTTCCGGAAAACAGATTTATTAATTCATTTTTTATCTCCGGTGTTGTAGTTTTTATAATGGTTTATTTGCTAATGCCTAATTATACAAGGTTAATTAGAAAATGGCTTTACAAATAAACGTAAAGGCAATCATTTTTCAGTCTACAAAAAATGGTCTAATTTGAAAGGCAAAGTTCATAGACTATCAAGATTGATGTTCTAATTTTAAACGAGTATCTTTAAAATTTCAGCATTTGCTTAAACATGTTAAATCACTTTTTATATGAATGTAGAAGAGTTTAGAGATTTTTGTCTGTCATTCCCTGATACGAGGGAAGCCATGCCGTTCGAGGGTTTCTTCAAAAGTTCCAAGTCTATACTCGTATTTTATGTGGACAAGAAGATGTTTTGTTTATTCGACCTTGATAAGTTTGATCGTTGTACATTAAAATGTGACCCAAAGCTCATAAATGAACTTAGGGAAGAATATCTAGGTATTGACAAACCATTTAATCTAAGCCCAAAACATTGGATAAGTGTTGCTTTTAACGGAGATGTCTCTGAGGAGTTGATTAAAGAGCTTGTAACTAACTCATATAAACTTGTTACAGCAAGTATTTCGAAGAAAAATAAGTGAAATTACATTTTTATAAATGCGATTATATGGACTTTAAAGATTCACTTTTAAAACTTTTACAAATTATGATCATTATTAATCTCTACTTCTTCAGATTCCTGAGTGTAGTTTAATTCTTCTTCGATCTTTTTGCGGTCTTTTTTATTTTGTTTTATTAGAAAAAAAACTAATAAAGCAACTCCAATTACGATTGCTGAAATGATAGGCCAATTGATTTCCATAAGATTGCTATTTAAGTTTATCAGAACCTTTATTTAAGATAAGAAATCGCGAAACCATAAACCGGAATGTTTGATTGTTCTTTTCTGTGTTTCAAAATCAACATGAATTAATCCGAAACGAGCGTTGTAACCTTCGGCCCATTCAAAGTTATCGGTAAGGCTCCAGACAAAATAACCATCGACATTTAAGCCTTCTTCTTTCGCTTTTAGAATTTGTTCTAAATGATCCTGAATGAAGTGTGTGCGTTTGATATCGTAAACTTTTCCATTGGTAACAATATCCGGAAAAGCGGCGCCATTCTCTGTAATTATTATTTTGCGGATGTTCTCGTAACTATTAAACCTTTTTAAAATATGATATAGGGCAGGAGGGTAAACTTCCCAACCCATGTCTGTTGCTAGGACATTTCTTTTCTCGGCACTGACTAATTCGGCACCAATATAGGGAGTTAATAACGATGCTTTTACAACCTCTCTGGTGTAACATTGCAATCCGATGAAGTCAAAATCAAAAGCCAGATTGTTGCCGTCATCTTCTTTGATATAATTGTTCAGTTTTTTGAGTACAGCCAAATCAGTTTGAGGATAACCCATTCCTAAAATAGGTTCAATAAAAGTTCTGTTCAGTAACGTATCAACACGTTTAGCGGCTTCAATATCTTTTGCATTTTGAGAAAAAGGCTCGATATGCGTACAAGAGAAAGTGGTTCCAATATTAGCATCTGCGACTTTTTCTCTAAGTATTTTTCCGCCTGCAGCTGTAGCCAACGTTACATGGTGCATGGCTTTTAGGTAATTGGTAATCCCTTTTTTTCCGGGAGCATGAATTCCCAGGAAATAACCCGCTCCGGTAAAAACAGAAGGTTCATTGATGACCATCCAGTTTTTGACACGATCACCAAAGTGTTTCGCACAGATTTCTACATATTCTGAAAACCAGGAAACCGAATCGCGATTGGTCCATCCGCCGTTTACTTCGAGTGCGTGAGGCAAATCCCAATGATACAGTGTTACCCAGGGTTCAATACCTTGTTCAAGTAATGAATCGATAATTTTATTATAATAATCAATTCCAGCCTGATTTATCGGGTGCGTTCCAGTAGGCATTATTCTGGGCCAACTGATCGAAAATCTAAAATTCGGAATATTTAAGTGGCTTATGAGATCAATATCGTTTTGGTACGAATTATAAAAATCACAAGCTGTTATGGCATGATGGCCGTTTTTGACTTTTCCTTTTTGAGAAGTAAAAACATCCCAGATCGAAGAACCTTTTCCGTCGGCATCATGAGCCCCTTCAATTTGGAAAGCAGCGGTTGAAACACCCCACAAGAAATCTTGTCCAAATTGGTCTTTGTGTAAAAATGACTTCTCAACTTTATTCATTCAATTGGCTTTCCTTATTTTAAACTATAAATTTATTTTTAAACTAATAAATTTATTAGTGAAGGAAAGTAGAATGCATTGCTCTTAAAAAAAGCCATTCTTTGAATGAAACCAGAAAATTTAGATTGAAGAATTTCATAATATTTAGTTTTAATCAAATTAATAAAACTAATGTGAATTGAGTGTAACGCTAAGATTATGAAAATGTTAAGAGATTTATGTGTTAGCAAAAAGAGGTCAGTCTTCCCAGCCGCAAAGTGTTAATCTGTAGCCTTGCGCTTGCGAAAGCGATACTTTGGTTAAGACATGACGACAGGCTGTAAGACCACGGCAATTTTCGTTGTAATGGTATTTTTTAGCACCCGTCGGACCGCAGATATACACTTTGGTCTCGACACGATGAAAAGAGGTCAGGAAAATAAATAAAAAGAGTAAGGTATATTTCATTTGGGGCGTTTTATTTACTCGGTTATTAATTGGTATTCATTTCCGTTTTTATCAGTTGCTTTTAATTTCCCAAAAGAGATCCATTCGGTATTAATTTCAAGATCAGCAATGGAATCATTTCTCAATATTCCTGCACCATATTTTCCGGCGACGTTAATGTTTCCAAAAACAGAATCACCAACGCTGTTTATTCCTTTTACATCATAATTGTATTCATAATGTCCAGAATTCCCTGTTCTGTATTTGTATTGATAAATATTATCTACATGATACGTTTTAGCTTCTTCCGGAGTAATAGTTTTTCGATCATCAGCCGTAATTACCTCCTTATAAAAAGTATTTATCTTTTGAGGAGGTGGAGCAGCTGCTTTCTTGCAGGAAACAATAGTTACCAAGAAAAATGATAGCAAGTAGTTTTTTAGCATAGGCTTGGTGTATAGAATTGCATAACCCGATAAAAGTAATTGGAACTGGAGTTTTAAAAATGCGTAGTTATACGGGAATAATTTATAGGAATTATAGAGAGTTTTTCTAACTTGGAGAATTTTCGGATTTATTAATATTTAATCGTAGTTAGACTCCAAGTTTATTTCTTTTTGAAACCCAAAAAACTAATGATCGTTTTTAGCTAATCGTATTCCAATTATTCGCGATCCATTTTATTAGATCTGCTCTTAAATTTTCTTGTTTTAATTCTTTATTATGAAGTAACCTTTCTACTTTTTGAAAACTTTCTTTAGTTTGAGGAACGTTATATTTTGATAAGAACTGATTACAGAAATAAACTACTTCATACTCTTCTGTTTTATCAACTTTTTCTCGATCAAGTACACCTCTATATTTCGGATTATCTCCTCCATCTACAGTTTTAGAGTATCCTGTGAAAAGTAAATCATTGCTTGTAAAATTTGCCATTTTGATTAATATTTATTGATTAATATTTCTTTCTATTTAAAACTCATTAATTCTGAATCATTTGGTGAATCCATTTCATAATAAGTATATTCATCATCATATTTGTACCATTTGTAATTAACTTTAGTAAATCGAAACATTTTTAATGCTTCACTTAAAGCCTCTTGTGTTTGGGCCTTATTACCATTATTTGCAAAATAGCCACCCGTAAATTGGATGGTTTTATATTTCTTCCCTATCACTTCAGTCTCAATATTTTCCTCCCATAACTTTTGATAAATAGCTTTTTGATAAGCTTTTCTTAAAATGGGAAATTCTTTAATTTGAATGTTTTTTACTTTGTTTTCAAGCTCTTTACCTAAAGTTCGTACTTCGCTATTATGTGACGTTAATGCCTCATTAATAGTCTTTGCCCATGCTGCAAAAAGAACTAATTCTAGTTGAGTCGCTTCGACTGTACTTCTATAAGATGAAAAGTCTACACCTTTATCTATTGATATAATTTCTCGTTTTAAGTATGTAATTTGATCTGGAATACTTTCTGTTTTATCTTGAGTAGTAGAACTTATTGATTCATTTGCTAATGCTTCAATAGAAGCATCGTCTTTAACATCATCACCACTTCCAAATGCGATGAATATAAATCCTGCAAAAGTTAATGCAGAAAATAAATGTTGTACTTTTCTTTTCATACGTGTTTTAAATTTATAGTTATTGATTTGTGGTAGATTAAAAAAGGCAAAAGCGTTCCCAGTGAATACATGAGTAAATCTGTAATATCGAATGTGCCAGGAACTATTTTAATTATCTGTCCTAATTCAGATGTAATTGAAATTATTGGAATGATAAAAATCCATACAAGATTTTCAGATTTAATTTTATTTTCCCATTGATACAGAATAAAACTTACATATGAAAATACCCATAAGCCATCTGGTAAAGAGTATAAAACAAAATCCGGAAAATTGTTTACGTTAGTGATTGTGAAACTTCTTAAGCTTTTTATGAAATCTAAAAAATGAAGTTTTTCAAACCAAAAAAACATTCTTAAGCTTGGTGTTCTAAATAAGATATATATTAAACTTCCACTACATAATGTGAAGATGTGACCAATATATAATTGTTTGACTTTCATTGAATAAATCTTTGTAACAGCCAAACTTAATCCTATTTAAAACCAGTATTTTACGGAAATCCATAATCTGAAAAATTATTAGTTTTTAGAAATAAAAAAAGCCCCCGAAGGAGCTTTGAAAATTATACTGCAGTTGAGGTTAAATAATCCCCATATCTTTTGCAATAAAAACTAATTGTACGGTATTATTTGCTTTGAAAAAATCCTTTAGTTTAGAAAGTCTTTTCTCCATCGCACTTTTGCTGTTGGGTTTTATTCCTAAGTCTTTAAAGATTTGTATGATTTCATCTTGAGGCGTTCCGGATGATAAATGTTTTAAGATTTGAATATCCAGATCGTCTATTTCAAAATTGTTTTTTTCCTGAAGTGCAGAAGCAACTTCGGGCGAAATAAATTTTTGATCTGAAGTTGAGGTAATATGAATTGCTTTTTTCAATTCTTCAATGCTGTTAAGGCCTTTTAAAACAAAAGCATCGATTTCAGCCTTATCAAAAAGAGATTTAATTCTGTAATTTTTATCTTCGACTGAATAAGCGATAATTTTTATATCAGGCTGCAATTCCCTAACTTTTAAAACCAGTTCGTCGCCGCTGGCAATTTTTGCCTCACGATGATCTGTTTTAAATGAAAGGTCACTAATTAATAAATCAAACGGTTCATTTTTGTTAATAGCAGCAAGTACTTTTAGAAATGCTTCATCGCAAAATTTGGAATGTTGAAAATCGACAATATTTAAATCTTTTAAGACTTGCTCAATTCCTAAACTTATGGCATCCAGGTCTTCGGCTATTAGTACTTTTTTAAACATAAGGCATTTATTTAGGCATTGATATTTTTACTCTGAATCCTTTTTCTGGTTCAGAGTCAAAAGTAATAGTTCCTTTTATTGCCAGAATACGGTTTTCCATATTTTGTAAACCGTTCTTTATAATTTGATTTTTTTCGCAGCCTTTTCCATTATCCGTATAATTGATTGTGATAGTATTTGCGGTACTTTCAAACTTTAAAACCACTAACGAAGCTTCGCTGTGTTTTTTCATATTTACCATTAATTCCTGAAGAACCCTGTGAATTGCAATTTTTTTAATATCATCAATGATATCCCAATTTACTTTTTCGATACTATTAATAATAATATTTGTACTATCACTATTATAGGTAGAAACCATTTCTTTTAAGTGAATTGAATAATTTGCTCCGGTTTCAATAGTATTATTTTCTCTAGAGATTCCGCGAACACGAGTATAAATATGATTCAGTTTTTGTAATAAGGTTTCTTTTACTTCTTCTTTTGTTAAAGATTGTGTTTGTGTAAAAGTGATGGCATAAAATACGTCGTTGGCTAGTTCATCATGAATGTTTTTGGCAATTCGGGTTTCGGTATCGTACGCTGTTTTAATTTTTCCAATTCGATTTCGATTTTGGTAATACTTTCTCGAATATATAAGAATCACAAAAAGCGCTATAATTCCAATCAAAAAGAATATTTTTTGATACTTAGCCTCCTGCAACAATAGTAAATTCTCTGCTTTTTCTAAACGCAATTTTTCATTTTCGTCTTTTTCCTTTTTCGAATCGTATTTAATTTTTGCGAATTTATTTTTAAAATTGTTTCTAACTTTAAGAATACTATCATTTAAGTGAATGAATGTTTTAATGTAAACGGTATTATTGCTCAAGGAATTATTAATCATTAAAAGAGATAAAGCTTCCAAACGTTCATCAACACTATGCATTTTTGTTGCTGTTTGATATGCATTTAAGGCAAATTGTTTAGACTTTTGAGGTTTGCTTTCAGAATAATATTCCGATAAATGTAAATTATTTTCTATGCTTCCATAATCGTCAATAAAAGTTTTTCTAAGATTGGCGCTATTTTGCATCAATAAAAGCCCTTTTTCATTTAATCCCTTTTTGAAATAAGCGTAACCCAAATTATCAATCATGCGTAATTTGTTGTTTTCGTATTTTTCTCCTGAAGTTTTCGTAATAGCCTCAAGAATTTTTATGGCCTCATTATATTTTTGTTGTTTTATGTTAACAGCAGAAATATTGTTTAAAATAGATTGTTTACATATAACATCATCACAATCTTTCAATGCTTCATTATAATAATAAATAGCATCATCATAATTCGACAACTCTTTGTCTGCTATTCCAAAAAAATTATTGATAGTAGCGGTGTATATATCTCTTTTTTTAACATACGGCAATGCTTCTGTAAGTGTTTCCCGACTTCCGTAATAATCGCCGTTGATTTGCTGTATATTAGCCATTTGCGAAAGAACATAGACAATATTTGCACTGTCTGTAGTTTTTTCATATAGTGTTTTGGATTTATTAAAATAGTAAAAAGAACTATCGAAGTTTGTTTGCTGATAGGTTTCAATTCCTTTATCTCTAAAGTTTCCGGCTTCTTTTTTTATAATTTTTTCATTCGCAGTTAGAGTAGGTCTCTCTTTGCATGAAAAGAGAAATACTAAAAAAATAAAATAAAAAAACGGGGATCGCAGCATAGAACTTACTTTCCCCGAAAATACAAATTAATTGTTTTTAAACTTGATTTTTTTTATTCATCTTTTGGTGGTGGAGGTGGGTTGATTGGAATATCACCTGGACCATCAGCATAGGATGGTGTTGCTGGATTGATTTCCTTTTTTACTTCAGTTGCAGACTTGTTATCTGATGTTTCATCATCATTTGTACAAGATACGAATGCCCCATTGGCAACCAATAAACACGCTAATATATAAACTTTTTTCATCTTACTTCTTTGTTAAAAATTTGACATAGATCAGCCGGTTCGATAATGAAATCGAAGTTTTCGTGCTGATTTTCATACCGGACCCTGCGGAATGTTTTTTGAATTTTTGTTTGGGAAGTGAAGTATGTAGAACAGTAAGATTTTATCTATACTTCCCGGATAAACTCCGTCTTACGGTTTTCCATACTTTTTGGTTGAACTAGTTTTGTACATTTGTTCTTATCGCGATATCGAACAATAACTAATTTTGATATGGCAAAGATCTGACGCTTACAAACCTGTATTGATAAGGAATTCCGGGAATTCCGAAATAGTTTTTTAAAGTCCGGACATTTCATAAGAAGTCCGGGAAAATCCGAAATGGAAATCCGAAAAAATCCGAAAAGCCTATGTATAATATTACTTCAGAAGAATATAAAAAAGCTATAAAAGCAAAGTACGAGATTGAAAAATCAGGAGATTATTCCAATTTTTTAATGTCTCCTACACAAGCTAATCTTAGAAAATTGTGTTGGGAAAGATTTAAAGAAAATACGAGTAAAGATGATTTAAATGCATTTCAATCTTTTTTTGATTTTGAGTTTAGCGTTACTAGAAAGAATCAACTAAAAGAACAAACGGATAAATTAAAACCTATTAGAGCTTTTTTTATCGGAAAGACAGAATCGCCAACTGATGAAACAATTGATTTCGCAGCAATTTTAGTAGATTATAAATTACGACCTTATAGAAAGTTCGAAAAAGAAACTATTATTAAAACCAAGCAGTCAATTGATAATTCTTTTGATTCGGAAATAGTTAGTGAGGATGAAAAAAGGCAATTAGATACCTTTTTTGAAGATCAAGGTGAAAAATCTATAGGTCAGAACGAGGAAATGGAGAAATCATCTCGTAAAAACAAACTTTTAGAAAAATTGTTTAATAAATCAAAACCTGCTATGATAACTGTTGGGGTTCTTTTTTGTTTAATAGCAGTAATTATCTATTTTGCTTTCATAAAAAAGAATTGTATGCAATGGTCTGAAGATCATTATGAAATTGTGGATTGCAGTATAAAACCTAAACCTGATTTAAATATTGTAATTCCATTAAATAAAGATCTTTTAGATTTTAGAAAAGTCAAAGTATGTGATACGACTAACTGTTTCAATAAAAATGGAAATGCTTTTATTTGGTATTCTAAGAGTAATAATATCGTGGAATTTTTTAATACTCACGGGAACCATCCCATAAATCATAAGCCACTAAGAGCAGTAACACCTTATATTTTTAAAAAATACTCAGAAGATTGTGTTCCCCAAAAATAAAAAAACCTCCAAAAATCATGTTTTTGGAGGTTATATATTCTACAATCTATACTCTACAATCTATACTCTATACTCTATATTCTATATTCTATATTCTATATTCTATACTCTATACTCTATACTCTATACTCTTCAATCTATACTCTATAATCTATACTCTATAATCTATAATCTATACTCTATACTCTTTATTCTTGACTCTATTTTCTAAAAACTAATTATTAGCCGTCTTATACCCCGTATCCAGAGGAAATAGCAAACTGTTAAGTTTAACATCACGTTCATAAACGTCAGGAAAAAATCCAATATCACCTTCTTTGCTTACCCAGGCAGTGAAATAGCCTATATAGATTGGGATTTTTTTAGTTAGTTTGAATGGCGTTTCTTTTTCACCACTCATAGCGGCATTAATCTTGTCAATCGTCCAGTCAGGATAATCTTTCATCATGGCAACGGCAAGTTCTTTTGCTTTTTCGACATTGATACAGCCGTGACTGAAAATGCGTTTTTCAAAACCAAATAAGGTTTTAGAAGGGGAGTCGTGCATATAAATATCGTTTGGATTTGGAAACATAAATTTCACAAGTCCCAAAGCGTTTTCAGGACCGGGCTTTTGTCTTACGTTTCCGCCATTCCATTCCATATTATGATCCGCCAGATAATTTTTGTCTTCGGCCATTTTTAACTGTAATTCATTTTTAATAATACTTGACGGTACATACCAATACGGACTAAAAACAATGCGATCTATCTGTCCGCTAAAGATGACGGTTTTGGTTAATGGAGTACCAATGAAAACTTTAGATACAACATCGTAATTTCCATTTCGGACAAAATACAGCCTAAACGACGGAATGTTAACCATCACATATTCTTCCTGATTTTCTAATGTTGGCGGAATCCATCGACAGCGTTCCATATTGAGCATCAAAGTTTTGATACGATCACTTACCGGCTCATTCATTTGATTAATATGCTCTTTGTTAATAATATAATTTGGAGTGAGTACATGGCGAAGTTTGTATTTCATTACACCATCCATTAATTCCTGATCATAAAAATTACTTTTAGAATCCTGCGCCAAATCACCAATCACAAAAAGTCGTGTTCTGACATCCTGAATCGTAACTCCCGTATCATCTGGTCTTAAGTCTTTGTATGGATTTGGCATTGTAATGGTTTTCCAGGTGTTGTTTTTTTCAATTTCCCTGTATTTTTTTAAAACATTCTGAAGTTTGTAATATTGACTAAAAAGAACATGATTATTTTCATCCAATAAATTGGGGTTGGTAACAATAGAATCTAATAAAGTCTCATAAGAAAGTTTTTTCTTTGGTAAGTACCATTCGATTTTATTTTGTTCAGCGGCATCCATTCCCTGAAAAACATGTTTTGCATAAAGGATATACATGGAACTCAATAAAAGCTCAGTATCCGACTCTGAAATCTTTTTATCTGATTCCTCATTAAAAACTTCGTCTATTTTATCTTTATACGGAATTCTGACCTGAACACCTTGTTCGTAAGTAGAGTTCAGTTTTTGATACATCAAATGCCCAAATTCGTTGATGTCATTGCCCTCGTACCAGATTGACTTGTAGGATCTGTCTTTGTAAAGCGTTGAAACATCGTTTTGATACTCTTTTAATTGAGAATACTTTTTGAAGAAGGCCAATACAGTTGCATCGCTGATGACAGGGACGGCATATTTATTACCAGCACTACTGGGAATAAAAAAAGCAAATTTCTTATTTTCCAAAAGAATTTTATCCTTCGAAAATCCAAAGGAAGAAACAATAAAGCAGGAAATTAAAAAGATTGTCAGAGTAAAATTTTTCATTTTTTTTTCATTTTACGTTACTACTATTTGCCAAAAAGGTCAATGCAGGTTGAGGTAATAAAAAAAATGATTTGGGGAAATCGTATGGTATGCCTATTTGCACCATCAAATTTAGAAAAAAAATCTTATTATTTTTCATTTATCCCCAAATTAAAAAATGATTTTTATAGTCAATGAATTTATTGAATTAAAAGGGTTTTACTCAAAATTGTACTGGTTGATTTGTTAGGTTCATCAGGCTGATGACCGCCAATGGCAATTTTTATTTCACCATTATATTCCTGCTGAACACCTTCTTGCGTAATATGTGATACATCTTCTGGAGAAAGTGTAAAGGTTAGAGTTTTGCTTTCGCCCGATTTAAGATTGATTCGTTCAAACCCTTTCAAAGTTTTCAAAGGTGCTTTTATAGTTGCATTTTGATTGATAACGTACAATTGCGCTACTTCTTCACCGGTCATTTTACCTGTATTAGTAACGCGTACAGAAATGGAAATGCTTTTTCCTTTACTGATTTTCGTGGGCATTTTTAGTTCATCGTATTTAAAAGAAGTATAACTCAAACCATATCCAAAACCATAAAGCGGTGTTCCTTTAAAATAACGGTACGTTCTGTTGTCCATTTTATAATCTACAAATTCAGGTAAGTCTGAGTCGCCTTTGTAAAAAGTAACAGGCAGTCTTCCAGCCGGATTATAATCTCCAAAAAGAATATCAGCAACTGCAGTTCCGGCTGCTTGTCCGCCGTACCAGGCGTTTACAATGGCTGGAATATTTTGAGCTTCCCACGGAATAGCGATGGCGCTTCCGGTCATCATGACGAAAACAACTGGTTTTCCTGTCGTTTGTAATGCTTTCATCAAATCAGTTTGTACGGTTGGTAATGCAATCGAAGTACGATCTCCGCCTTTAAACCCCGGAAAATTTACTTTCATTTCTTCGCCTTCCAATTGCGGTGAAATTCCGCCTGCAAAAACAAAAGCATCAACATCTTTTAAACGATTCATAAGCGCAGCAAAATCGGTTTTTTTAAAGTTTCCGGCATTTAGGGAAACATTTCCTTTTCCTTCGCCTTGCCAATATTCCACGACCAAATTATAAACTGCTCCTTTTGTTGTTTTCAATTGGAAAGTTTGTCCGCCCCAACGATTTTTTTTCCAGGCATTTAGTTCTTCTTTTCCATTCACAAGAAAGCGGTAACCATCGTCGGCGGTAAGTTCAAAAGTAATGCTGCCATCTTCAGTAGCTGTGAAATTTGTGGTGTATCGGGCAGAAAAATTATTGGCTTTAAGGTTTTGAACAACTGCTTCACCTTCCTGCCAAAAATGGTTTAATTCCGTTTCCGTTCTTGTAATTTCCGGTTGGCCAGAAAGAGCTGTATTAGTAAAATATTCCGCTTTAAAACCTTTTTTTCCTTCAAAAGTATATTGATTTTTAACATCAGCATAAACTAATAAAGTATCATTTGTAAAGTTGATGGCTTTCTCATAAATAACCTCAGTATTTGAACCTAGTTTGTCTTTAATTCCTTGCAATACAGTTGTAAGTTTGGAAGGAGTTCCGTTGTAATTTCCCAAAATCGAAATCGAATTATCAGCATTTGGACCTAAAACAGCGATCTTTTTAATCTTTTTATTCAACGGTAAAGTATTGTTTTCATTTCTTAGCAAAACCATTGATTGTCTGGCCATTTTTAAAGCATGTTCCTGATGTGCTGTGCTCTCTAAAACAGATTCTGGTGTTTGTGCATATTTCACCATTTCGACAGGATCAAACATTCCTAATCTGAAACGAATCATATAAAGACGTTTAACTGAAATATCGATTTGAGATTCAGGTATTTTTCCTGTCTTTACTGCTTGTACCAAAGCTTTGTAGGCATCCGTTCCGCAGTCAATATCGGTTCCGTGGAAAACAGCGTCAGCTGAAGCAGATGCCGCATCCGGATGTGTTTTATGATTTTTGAAGAAGTCGTCAATCGCCCAACAATCTGAAGTTACATAACCATCAAATTTCCATTGATTGCGTAGAATATCGGTCATTAAAATATCGCTTGCACAACATGGCTGCGTTCTAAAAGCATTGTACGCACACATAACGCCGGCCACTTTTGATTCGGTTACCAATTTTTTAAACGCCGGCAAATACGTGTCCCAAAGCTCATAAGGCGTTACATCAACATCAAAAGTATGACGCAAAGGTTCAGGTCCGCTATGAACTGCATAATGTTTCGCACAGGCTGCCGCTTTTAGATATTTTGGATCATCGCCCTGCAATCCTTCAACAAAAGAATTACCTAAAGCAGCAGACAAAAAGGGATCTTCGCCGTAGGTTTCCTGTCCGCGTCCCCAGCGAGGATCACGAAAAATATTGATATTGGGTGTCCAGTAAGTAAGGCCTACATAACGCTCATTATTTCGGCCTAATGCAAGGGCTTTATTGTAAATTGCTCTTCCTTCCAACGCCGAATAATCAGCCATTGTAAAAAGGGAATTTTTATCAAAAGTAGCTGCCATAGCAATCGCTTGCGGATAAACAGTAGTTTTAAAAGGAGTTCTTGCAACGCCATGCAAAGTTTCATTCCACCAGTCATAAGCCGGAATGCCTAATCGCGGAATAGCGGGTGAAGAATTCAGCATTTGTGATACTTTTTCTTCAAGCGTTAAATGACTTACCAGATCGTTTACACGTTCCTCAAAAGACAGAGTTGTATTTTGAAAAACATATTTTTCCCTGGTTTGTGCATTACAATAAATTGAAAGGAATAAAATTATAATAGTTTGACAGGCCGTTATTACTTTTTTCATGAGAAATGTTTTAATACATTAATAGCTAATACTTCGTATAATTTATTTTGACAATTTAACCAGCGTGAAAAATAGTGTAAAATTATTTTGCAACCGATTGTGTAAAGAAAGAAAAATAATTTAATTTTGACAAAAAAATAAGTACAAAATTCTTTTCAGAAAATACTATCCGATAGGAAGTCTTGTTTTATTTTAAGATCAGTTTGAACTACTTTGTTGAAGGTTCGAAAATATATATACCAACTTTTTTAGTATTTTAATTTTTATGGAAGAGAGTAGAGATGTTACCATTTATGATATTGCTGAGCGAATGAATCTTGCTACTTCGACCATTTCAAGAGCTTTAAAAGATCATCCTACAATTAGTGATAAAACCATAAAAAAAGTAAAGAAAGTAGCCGAAGAAATGGGGTTTCGCCCAAATATTTTAGCGGCAGGTTTACGTGGAAATTCAACGAAAATAATTGGGGTTTTAGTATCCCGAATCAATCGCCCTTTTATCTCCTCGTTAATTAGCGGCATTGAAGAAATTGCCCAAAAAGCTGGTTATAGCGTTATGATCACGCAAAGTCATGATTCTTATGAAGATGAGGTTAATTTGTCGAAAGCACTTTATGATAGCAGGGTTTGTGGAATTATTTGTTCCCTGGCAATGGATACTCGCGATACTTCTCATTTTCAAAAGTTTATTGATAAAAATATCCCGTTGGTTTTTGTAGACAGGGTACCAAAAGATTTTGATACCTATCGTGTTATGATCGATAATTACTCTGCAGGTTATAAAGCCACAAAACATTTAATCGAACAAGGCTGCAGACGCATTGCACACATTACAGGTTCGCCATACAGAAATACGTACAGTGAACGAAAAAGAGGTTATGTTGATGCTTTACTTGAAGCTAATTTAACTGTTGATGAAGAACTTATCATCGAAACAACGCTAACTTACGAAGAAGGTGAAACGGCAGCTACAACTTTATTTGATCTGCCAAATCCCCCGGATGGCGTTTTTGTTGTAAATGATACAGCTGCAGTTGGTGTAATTCAGATTGCTAAAAAACGTAGTTTAAGAATTCCGGAAGATATTGCCATTATTGGCTTTAATGACGATCCTATTGCTTCTATTATTGATCCGGGATTGACTACTATTTCGCATCCGGCTGTGAAGATGGGGCAGACATCGGCCAAGAAAATATTGAATCATTTAAAGTCGGCTAAAAAGAGTGCAGATACTCCTAAAAAAGATCGAATTACTGAAGTTACTTTTTTAAATACTGAGGTTTTAGTTCGTGCTTCTTCAAGCAGAAAGGAATAAATTCTTTCGATTTCATTCCTAATTGTCTGTCAAACATCTCCTTTTTTAACAAAAGAATTGTTGTTGTGTAAAAAATTTTGCAGTAAAATTTTTTTCTTAAAACACAATGCTTATTTTTACGCAACCGATTGCAAGTTTTTAAATTTAACCACTCAAAAGAACATCCAATGCGCTATCCAAAGAAACCTTTATTTATACTTCCAGTTCTGCTGTTTTTGTTTTCCCTTAAAACAATGGCACAAAAGGATTATAAATTATGGCTTCAGTACGATAAGAAAACGGAGGTGGAATTACTTTCAAAATATCTATCTGATGTTCAGGGAATCGTTTCTCTGGAAAATTCAGCAACTTCAAAAATTGCTTCAAATGAATTAGAAGTGGGGTTGAGTGAAATGTTCGGGAAAACAATCAGTCTTAAATCAAAAGTTGAAGGAGATAAAAATATTATTATTGGATCTAAAGAAGTACTGAGTTCAGACATTCAAAAGGAAATCGGAAATTTTGATCAGATTAATGATGAAGGGTTTATCATCAAATCGATTTCAATAAAAAATAAAAATCAGATTGTCATTACCGGTAAAAAAGAGGTGGGAGTTTTATATGGTGTCTATCATTTTTTAAGATTAGTTCAAATGAATAAATCTATTAAAAATTTAAACATTGTTGATTCACCAAAAACGAACATCCGAATTTTAAATCACTGGGATAATTTGGACAGAACTGTAGAACGCGGTTACGCCGGATTCTCTTTATGGAACTGGCAAAAATTACCTGATTTTATTGATCAGCGTTATATTGATTATGCCAGAGCAAATGCATCAATCGGTATCAACGGAACAGTGTTGACGAATGTCAATGCGAATGCCTTAATCCTGACACCGCAATATTTAGAAAAAGTAGAAGCTTTAGCAAATGTGTTCAGGCCCTACGGAATAAAAGTGTATTTAACAGCCCGTTTTTCGGCGCCAATCGAAATTGGAGGTTTGAAAACAGCCGATCCAAAAGATGCTGCCGTTGCCAATTGGTGGAAAAATAAAGCCAAAGAAATTTATAAAAGAATTCCGGATTTTGGAGGTTTTCTGGTAAAAGCAAATTCAGAAGGACAACCAGGCCCACAAAATTATGGAAGAGATCACGTCGACGGAGCCAATATGCTGGCCGATGCCGTTGCGCCATTTGGTGGCGTAATTATGTGGCGCGCATTTGTGTATTCAGAACATGACGCCAATGATCGTGCAAAACAGGCTTACGCCGAATTTGTACCGTACGATGGAAAATTCAAAGACAATGTAATTGTTCAGGTAAAAAATGGGGCGATCGATTTTCAGCCTCGCGAACCTTTTCACCCTATGTTTGGCGCCATGCCAAAAACACCTTTGATGATAGAGTTTCAAATCACGCAGGAATATTTAGGTTTTAGCACGCATTTGGTTTTTTTACCCAAATTATTTCAGGAAGTGTTAGAATCAGATACCTATCAAAAAGGAAAAGGTTCTACAGTTGCAAAAGTGATTGATGGTAGTATAACAAAAACAAAACTCACCGGAATTGCCGGAGTTTCCAACATAGGAAATGATTTAAACTGGACCGGGCATCCTTTTGCGCAGGCGAATTGGTACGGCTTTGGAAGACTGGCATGGAATCCGGAATTGGATTCTGAAGTTATTGCAGATGAATGGTTGCGATGTACATTTTCAAATAATGAAAATTTCATAAAACCGGTAAAAGCTATGATGATGGAGTCAAGAGAAGCCGTTGTCAATTATATGACGCCACTTGGTTTGCATCATATTATGGATACGGGTCACCATTACGGTCCGGGTCCGTGGGTTTCAAATTTATCCCGACCAGAATGGAACCCGGTGTATTACCATAAAGCAGATAAAAACGGTCTTGGTTTTGACCGCTCTAAAACCGGAACAAATGCCACGGCGCAATATGCTCCGGAAGTAGCCAAAATTTTTGATACTTTAGAAACCTGTCCCGAGAAAGATTTATTATGGTTTCATCATGTTTCCTGGGATTATAAATTGAAAAACGGACAAACATTATGGAACGGTTTGGCTTTGAAATATCAGGAAGGCGTAAATCAGGTGGCAGCTATGCAGAAGGTTTGGAATACGACCGAAAAATATGTCGATGAAGACCGTTTTAAAGAAGTACAAATGTTATTAGAAATACAATATAAAGAAGCAAAATGGTGGCGAGATGCGTGTTTGCTTTATTTTCAGCAATATTCCGGTAAGGAATTGCCAGTTGGAGTAGAGAAACCAACACAATCTTTAGACTATTTTCAATCCTTAAAATTCCCTTTTGCACCGGGAAATTAAATATTCAAATTAAAAAATATGAGCACAAAAACAGCAATTGTAACCGGAGGAAATTCGGGTTTGGGTTTTGCAACAGCAAAGAAATTATGTGATAACGGAATCAAAACCTATATAATTGGAAGATCAAAAGAGAAAACAGAAGACGCCTGTAAAGAGATTGGAGTGAATGCAATTCCGGTTATTTATGATCTAAATAATCTTGCTGGAATTCCTGAAATGATTGAAAATATAAGCAAAGAAAATCCGATAGATATTTTGGTTAATAATGCCGGAATCAATCTTAAAAAAGAGTTTTTGGATGTTACTGATGAAGACTTTTTATCTATAATTCACACCAACCTTTTAAGTGTTTTTGCGGTTAGTAAAGCCGTTGTAAAAAACATGAAAGAAAAGGGGACAGGAAGCATTATCAATATTAGTTCGATGGCATCGCAATATGGTATTCCAAAAGTAATTGCGTACTCGGCTAGTAAAGGCGCAATCGAGTCGATGACCAGAGCAATGGCGGTAGAATTAGCACCTTTTGGAGTTCGCGTAAATTGTATTGCCCCGGGATTTATCAAAACCAAAATGTCTTCGACAGCACTTGATAATGATCCGGAAAGAAAAAATAAAGTACTGGGAAGAACGCCAATGGGTTTCCTGGGAGAACCTTCAGACATTGCAGATGCTGTTTATTATTTCGCTTTAAGCGAATCAAAATATACAACCGGAACTGTTTTGCCTGTTGATGGCGGAAACAGTATTGGGTTTTAAGAAAAATATATTTTAAACACAGTTGTGTTGGAAAAGATTTAAACAGATAGAAACATGGATTTAGTTTGGCGGTAAAGGCGTTTCACAGGTTTTGAAAACACATAAGCTGTGAGTTAAAATCTAGATTTTTTAAGAATATCGTTTTAAATAATTGAAAGCAATATCTCTGTGTTTAAAATTTTATACGGATAACATATAAAGACATTGAGTTCTTTAAAACACTCACCCACCCACATAGCCTGCTATGTGTTTTTAAATAAATGAAATGCCTTTTTTCAACACATTGTTAAGCTATGTTTCTATGTGTTTGAAAATTAAAGTGTTAAAAAATAAGTTTAGTATTATGATAAAAATGCAACAAACCATGCGTTGGTTTGGCCCTCAGGATAATGTTACTTTAAGAGATATTAAGCAGGCAGGAGCAACCGGAATTGTAACGGCTTTGCACCAAATTCCCGTTGGGGAAATCTGGACTATTCAAGACATTAAAGAAAGACAGCAAATCATCAGAGAAGCCGGATTAGAATGGTCTGTTGTTGAAAGTTTACCGGTTCATGAGGAAATAAAACGGGCTACCGGAGCTTATTTGCAATACATCGAAAATTATAAAATCAGTTTAAAAAATTTGGCGGATTGCGGTATTAAAATCATCACCTATAATTTTATGCCGATTCTCGACTGGGTACGTACCAACCATAATTTTATCAATGAAGACGGAAGTAAGGCGCTATTATACAATCAACTTGCTTTTACTTATTTTGATGTGTTTTTGCTAAAAAGACCCAATGCTGAAAATGATTATTCGGAGGATGAGAAAGCAAAGGCTTTGGAATTCGGAAACCAACTTTCTGAAGACGAGAAAGCTTTACTTTTTAAAAACGTTTTATTAGGATTACCGGGCAGTAAAATCAATTTTACCGCTGAACAAATTTTATCGCTTTTAGATAATTATGCTGAAATTGATAATAACAAATTAAGAGAAAACCTGATTTATTTTTTATCTGAAGTAGCTCCGGTTGCTGAAGAATTAGGTTCTAAATTGGCGATTCATCCTGATGATCCTCCGTTTTCGGTTTTAGGTTTGCCCAGAATTGTTTCAACAGAAAAAGATATCAAAGCCATTTTTGAAGCCGTGCCTTTAAATGCAAACGGACTTTGTTATTGTACAGGTTCATTAGGAGCAGATCCAAAAAATAATCTGGCGCAAATTATTGACGATTGCGGAGATCGAATTCACTTTTTACACCTTCGAAATACCATCCGCGAAAGCGAAAACATTTTTAGGGAATCTGCCCATTTAGAAGGAGATACCAAAATGGAAGTCCTTATAGAAAAACTGCTTTTATTGATGAATAAAAGAAAAGTGAGTTTGCCCATGCGTCCTGATCACGGTTTTTTGCATGATGTTGATGAAAAAACAGAAACGTATCCGGGTTATTCTTTGGTTGGAAGATTGAAAGGTCTTGCAGAATTAAGAGGCTTGGAAATGGGAATTGCTTATAAATTGAATTTATAATAGAATTATCCTAACAGGTTTTAAAAACCTGTTAGGTATATTTCAAAGTTTATACGTGCATTTTTGTCATCCCGAGAAAAGAGGGATGCCAAGATTTTGGTAAAGAAATGATTGTGCGGCTGATTTTATGTTGTCCCTACGGGACAATCTGTAAATGGTAAATTGTTTTTCTACCAGGATTTAATCTCTACGAGATATTTTTAAATAGGAATTTTGCGAATATACTCCGATAGGAGTTAAATATTGGTAGAAGAAAAAAAAGGCAGATGAAAAAATGTCCCGTAGGGACTACATATAGTATGCACATTTTTGTCATCCCGAGGAACGAGAGATCCCCACAAGTAGCTCGACAAAGATTGGCGATTTACTTTGCGGAATCTAGTGTGGTCCTTCGTTCCTCAGGATGACTAGATTGTGGTTAAAACTATTAGAGTTACTATTAATAAAATTATTATGCGTTTACTAAAATCTCCATTACTGCCAATAATCCTACTGCTTTTCCTCCTCGGAATCAGCACAAAATCCTATGCCATAAATGGAGATAAATATGTAGTAAACAAAGCTTCCGCAGAAAATTTCCCATTAGCATCAAAAGGAAAAACAGCTTCTATTTTAGTAAGTGCAACTGATTTTCCGGGCGTTTTAAAAGTCGCAGGACATGTGGAAAATGATCTTTTTAAAGTCACAAATATTCATCCAAAACAAATTAAAACCCTTTCAGAAGCGACGGATTATGTGGTGATTATTGGCACAATCGGAAAAAGTGAAATCATTGATCAATTGGTTCGTGAAGGAAAAATTGATGCGACTCAGCTTCAGGGAAAATGGGAAAAATTCACTACTCAAATTGTCGATAATCCTTCAAAAGGAATCAAGAAAGCATTAATCATTGTAGGCTCTGATAAAAGAGGAACGATTTACGGAATGTATGATTTGTCGAATCAAATTGGCGTTTCGCCCTGGTATTTTTGGGCAGATGTTCCGGTGAAAAAACAATCAGAATTGCATGTTTTAAGTGGAATTCATTCTAACGGAGAACCAAAAGTAAAATACCGAGGCATCTTTATCAACGACGAAGCTCCGGCATTATCAGGCTGGGCGTTTGATACGTATGGCGGATTTAACGCGAAATTCTACGATAAGGTTTTTGAATTGATTCTGAGAATGAAAGGCAATTATTTGTGGCCGTCGATGTGGGGAAGAATGTTTTATGTAGATGATCCTCAAAACGCTGTTTTAGCGGATGAATACGGAGTTGTAATGGGAACTTCGCACCACGAACCACTAACCAGAGCGCATGCAGAATGGGCTAATTTAGGCAAAGGAAAATGGGATTTTAGTACCAATTCTGAAAACCTGATTTCGTTTTGGAAGGAAGGCATGAAAAGAATGGGAAACACGGAAACCATTGTAACGGTTGGAATGCGTGGCGACGGTGACGAACCAATGACACAGGGAACAGCAATTGATCTTCTTGAAAATATTGTAAAAGCGCAGAGAGAGATTATAAAAGAAGTGACTAAAAAGCCAATTGAAGAAACGCCTCAGATGTGGGCTCTTTACAAAGAAGTTCAGGATTATTACGACAAAGGAATGCGTGTTCCGGACGATATTACACTTTTATTGTGCGATGACAATTGGGGCAATATCAGGAAATTACCGGAACTAAATGCAAAACCAAGAAAAGGTGGTTACGGCATTTATTACCATTTTGATTATGTGGGCGGACCGCGAAACTACAAATGGATCAATACCAATCAAATCGAACGCACCTGGGAACAAATGGATTTGGCGTACCAATATGGCGTTGATAAAATTTGGATTGTGAATGTGGGAGATATCAAACCAATGGAGTTTCCAACGGAGTTTTTTCTTGATTTGGCCTGGAATCCGGAAAAATGGAACGCAGGGAATTTAGATCAATATTATATGCAATGGGCAAAGGAAAATTTTGAAGATCAAAATGCAAATGAAATTGCTCAAATTATAAAATTATACACCAAATACAATTCCAGACGAAAGCCTGAATTATTAAACGAGAAAACGTATAGTATTACCAATTATAGCGAAGCAGAAACGGTTTTAAACGATTATAAAAAACTAGTCGAAAAAGCGAATGCAATCAATACAAAACTAAAACCGGAATACAAAGATGCTTTTTATCAGTTGGTTTTATTTCCGGTGTTGGCAAGTGCAAATTTGAATGAATTGTACGTTGCAACAGCAAAAAATCAGTTGTACGCGAATCAGGGAAGAGCTTCTGCAAATTCGTATGCAAAACAGGTAAAAGAGTTATTTCAAAAGGATAGTTTACTAACGAATTATTATCACACTAAATTGGCAAACGGCAAGTGGAATCATATGATGGTGCAAACGCATATAGGTTATACTTCATGGCAAGAGCCAAAAAATAATGTGATCCCGGAAACGAAAAGTATTGAGTTATTAAACAAAGCAGAAGTCGGAATTGCAATTGAAGCTTCTGAAAATTGGTGGCCAAATAGTGCAGCAGAAATTGTTTTGCCAACTTATAATTCAGCCGAAAACAAAAGCTATTTTGTAGATGTATTCAACAGAGGAACGATGCCTTTTGATTTCAAAATAATTGCTAAAGATAATTGGATTAAGGTTTCAAAATCAAAAGGAAAAATTAATACTGAAGAAAGAATTCTAATCAGTATTGACTGGAAAAAAGCGCCAAAAGGTGATACAAAAAGTCAAATTACAATTTCAGCCAATAATCAAAATTTCACTGTAATTGTAAATACTAAAAACATTGATTTAAAGGAAGTAAAAGGTTTTGTGGAGAATAATGGTTTGGTATCGATTGAAGCTCAGCATTATTCGAGAGCAATTAATTCAGAGGTAAAATGGACTGTAATTCCGAACATCGGGAGAACCGAATCGGGAGTTACTTTAAAACCTTCCAATATTCAGTCAATTGAAATTTCTGAAAAATCACCAAGATTAGAATATGATATTCATTTGTTTCAAAAAGGAATTTTAAAAGTACAAGCTTATTTTTCGCCAACCATTAATTTTTCTACTCGCGAGGGTTTGAAATACGGAATTGCTATTGATGATGAAAAACCACAAATCATCAATTTTAATGAAAAAGATTCGGATAAAACGTGGAATAAGGCTGTTGCTGATAACATTAAAATTATAACCTCTTCGCATAAAATAGAAAGTGCAGGAAATCATGTTTTAAAGTTTTACGGAATTGACCCTGCTTTAGTGCTTCAGAAAATTGTAATTGAAACCGAGTCGGGAAAAATTTTGGAGTCTTATTTAGGACCACCGGAAAGTTTTCAAAAGAAATAATAACAGAAGAAGCTATGTTTTTTTAAACAAGTGAACCGCCTCTATAGACAAACAAAAGCTATGTCTCTATGTGTTGCAAAAAAAAAATAACTATCAACCAAAAAATAAAAAAAATGAAATTAATTAAACCCTGTTTACTGGCAATAACCACATTGTTGTTTGTAAATTGCACGGCGCAAAAAAAAGTCAGCTCGCTGAAAGACGCTTACAAAAAAGATTTCTATATCGGAACCGCTTTAAGCGCCAGTCAAATTGAAGAAAAAAATGCGAAGGAAGATGCGTTAATTCGAAAAGAATATAATGCGATTACGGCAGAAAATATCATGAAATCGATGTTTGTACATCCTCAAAAAGACAAATATGATTTTGCATTGTCTGATAAATTTGTGGCGTATGGCGAGAAGAATAAAATGTTTATTCACGGTCATACTTTAATCTGGCACAGTCAATTGGCACCGTGGATGGAGAAAATTAAAGACAGTACGGAAATGAAAGCTTTCATGAAAGATCATATTACAACGATCGTTTCGAAATACAAAGGAAGAATTGGTTCCTGGGATGTTGTGAATGAAGCTTTAAACGAAGATGGAACTCTAAGAAAATCTGTTTTTTTGAATACACTGGGAGAGCAATATCTTACTGATGCCTTTAAATTAGCCGCCGCTGCAGATCCAAAAGTGGATTTGTATTACAACGATTATAATAATGAAGCAGCTGCGAAAAGAGAAGGTACCATTAATTTAATCAAAAAAGTCAGAGCAGGAGGAGGGAAAGTTGACGGAGTTGGAATTCAGGCGCATTGGCGATTGGAAAGTCCATCTTTGCAAGAAATTGAAGAAAGTATTTTGGCTTATTCTGCACTAGGTTTAAAAGTTGCTTTTACAGAATTAGACATCACGGTTCTACCAAATCCATGGGATTTAAAAGGGGCCGATGTGAATCAGAATTTTGAAGGAAGCGCTAAGATGAATCCGTACCCGGAAAAACTTCCTGATGATGTTCAGGACAAGCTTGCACAACGTTATGCAGACATTTTTAAATTATTTTTGAAACACAAAGACAAAATAAGTCGTGTTACTTTTTGGGGCGTTTATGATGGACAATCCTGGTTAAATGACTGGCCTATAAAAGGTCGTACGAATTATCCTTTATTATTTGATGCACAATTGCAGCCTAAAAAAGCGTATGATAGCGTAATGCAGTTAAAGAATGAGAAAAAAGGCAGTATTGACAAAGGTTTTAAAGATTAGTGCAACAGGTTGTTTTTCAGAAAATAATGTAATAAAGTAAAGTAAATTTGCATGGTATGTTTTTTTTGCTAATTTTACACAACCGATTGCTTAAGTTACAGCCTTTTGAAAACGGTACACGAGCTAACTAAATAATCGAATTTAAATCAATTTTGATTATAAAATTAACCAAAATAACCACAAACAAATAATGAATTTTAATTCTCAAAAACTATCCATAAAAGAAAAAATTGGATACAGCTTAGGCGACCTGGCGGCAAACTTAGTCTTTCAGACACTGATTACTTACCTCGCTTATTTTTATACCGATATTTACGGATTATCGCCTCAGGATTCTTCTATAATTATGTTGGTTGTCGGTTTGATAGCAGCTTTTGTTTTTAATCCAATTATTGGTGTTCTGGCCGACAGGACCAGTACCAAATGGGGGAAATTCAGACCCTGGATTTTATGGACTGCAGTACCCTTGGGAGTTATTGCATTATTAGCCTTTACAACACCCAATTTTGCCTATCACGGTAAAGTGATTTATGCGGTAGTAACTTATACCTTTTTATTATTGTTTTACGCCAGTAACAATTTACCCTATTCTGCTTTGAGCGGTGTAATTACTGGTGATATGGGCGAACGCAATAGTTTGTCGTCTTATCGCTTTGTGGCTGTAATGTTTGCACAGTTTTTTGTTCAGGTTTTTATGCTTGGTATCATCAAAAGTGCCGGAAATGGCGATAAAGCAATTGGTATTGAAAAAGTAATGACAGCGTTGGCCATATTTGGTACCATTATGTTGTTAATTACATTTTTTACAACAAAAGAACGTATCGTTCCAAAACCGGAACAAAAATCAAGTATAAAAGAAGATTTAAGCGATTTGGTTAAAAATAAACCGTGGTTAATCATGTTGGCGTTGACGACTTTGGTATTTATTACTTTGGCGATGAAAGGCAGTGCTTATGTATATTATTTTGAAAATTATGTAGACAAACAACAACTGGCGATTTTTATTCAGCCAATATTAGATGGTTTAGCCGGAATTGGATTGAATCAGTTTGGGAATGATCCTATTGCGGCCGGATTTGGACTATTCAATGCTGGCGGAATTATTTTCATGATCGTCGGAATCACTTTGTCAAAAAGATTAGCAGATAAATATGGTAAGCGAAACATCTTTGGTTCCTTTTTATTTGTCTCCACCTTATTTATATTGGCTTTTTATTTCTTTTCTTCAAAATCAATCAGTGTGATTTTTGTTTCCCAAATTCTGCACGGATTTTTCTACGGAATCACAATTCCGATTTTGTGGGCCATGATTGCCGATGTTGCCGATTACTCAGAATGGCTAAACAACCGTCGGGCGACTGCGATTATATTCTCTGCCATGATGGTGGGATTAAAAGCCGGATTGAGTATTGGAGGCGCTTTAACAACTTCATTGTTAGGACACTTTGACTATGTTGCAAATGCAGCCGTACAAAGTGCAGTAGCTGTAAACGGAATTAAACTTTTGGTTAGCGTCTTTCCTGCAGTTCCTTTTCTGATTGGTGTTGCACTATTGTTCTTCTACAAAATCGATAAGAAAATGGAAATCCAAATTGAATCGGATTTAAAAGAAAGAAGAGCCTAGCTTATTTAAAAATTAAAAAAAAACCTGAAAAAAATGCCTGAAGATAGTATTGAAAATATTGACTTTTTAGAGTTAGATAAACGAGCGATCTCGAATCCATTGATAAATCATATGTATACCGCTGATCCATCGGCGCACGTTTTTAATGGAAAAATATACATTTATCCATCGCACGACATTGATGCCGGAATTCCTTTTAATGACAATGGAGATCATTTTGGAATGGAAGATTATCATGTCATTTCCATGGAAAACGTAAATGCCGAAGCTGTAGATAATGGTGTGGCTTTACATGTAAATGATGTTCCTTGGGCCGAGCGACAAATGTGGGCGCCGGACGCCGCGTGTAAAAACGGAAAATATTATTTGTACTTCCCGGCCAAACGTGCCAACGGAATTTTCCAGATTGGAGTAGCCATAAGCGATTCACCAACTGGTCCATTTGTACCTGAACCAGAAGCAATCAAAGGAAGTTATACTATTGATCCTGCTGTTTTTGAAGATAATGACGGAAAATATTATATGTATTTTGGTGGAATTTGGGGAGGCCAGCTTCAAAAGTATCGCGACAACAAATACGATGAAAATAATGTGGAACCTTTAGCAGATAAACCTGCATTGGGGCCAATTGTGGCGTTGCTTTCTGACGATATGAAGGAGTTTGCAGAAGAGCCGAAAGAAATCAAAATTTTAGATGAGAATGGTGAAGTTTTAAAGGCAAGGGATAATGATCGTCGTTTTTTTGAAGCATCATGGGTGCATAAATATAACGGGAAATATTACTTCTCGTATTCAACAGGAGATACTCATTTTATTTGTTATGCGATAGGAGATAATCCGTATGGACCTTTTACTTACAAAGGAAGAATCCTGAATCCGGTGATTGGGTGGACTTCACATCATTCTATTTGTGAAATTGAAAACGAATGGTATTTGTTTTACCACGATTCCAGTTTGTCAAAGGGAGTTACGCATTTACGATCTATCAAAGTAACAAAAATTGAATATAATGCTGACGGTTCGATTGTTACGATTGATCCGTATGATAAAAAAGAGAAATAACATTAAAAAAATTTCAGGAAAACCACAACCGGTTGCTCAAAATACAACCGCCCATTGGTTTATTGAGTAATTAATTCACAGTAGAACCAATTATAGAATTGATATGTTATCGTAAATTAACCATCATGATGTCATGATTGATCGTAATGTCGCTCCGCTGGAGCTTGTAGAATTGTGGTAATTTTTTTCTATAAATATGACGCTCCGCTGGAGCTTGGGATGTAGAATAATTTTGTCTGAACAAAAAAACAATTGTAATTAAGTCCCAGCGGGACGCCATAGTTATAGAATTGAAAAGTGTATTGCAAATGAACCCCAGTGGGGTGACATCATAGACCTTGATATCGCTCCGCTGGAGCTCTTATAAAGATGAGGGATTTTTTTCTATAAATATGACGCTCCGCTGGAGCTTGGGATGTAGAATAATTTTGTCTGAACAAAAAAAACAATTGTAATTAAGTCCCAGCGGGACGCCATATTTATAGAATTGATATGTTATATTAAATAAACCATCATGATGTCATGATTGATCGTAATGTCGCTCCGCTGGAGCTCTTATAAAGATGAGGGATTTTTTTCTATAAATATGACGCTCCGCTGGAGCTTGGGATGTAGAATAATTTTGTTTAAACAAAAAAGCAATTGTAATTAAGTCCCAGCGAGACGCCATATTTATAGAATTGAAAAGTGTATTGCAAATGAACCCAGCAGGGTGACATCATAGACCTTG
>NZ_MUGV01000018.1:0-157962 GCF_002217275.1 Flavobacterium frigidimaris | reverse complement strand
TCGCTCCGCTGGAGCTTGTAGAAAGCTTTGGGATTGTTGCTATGAATAGTACGCTCCACTGGAGCTTTTGAAAATTAGTATTCTGCTGCCTCTTTTGAAAACGATTTGCGTGAGGGATAGCAGTGGAAAGCCCGGAGCCTGACGAAGGAAGTGCGAGGACTTGAAACGGATAGCCCGGCCCGGAGGGACACGCCCAAATTATTTTAAAAGTTAACATTTTTAATGTAAAAAGTATTTTTTTATTACAAATATTTACCTACTTTAGCATACCAGAACAGAACGGAACAGTATGCTAAACGAAGAAGAGGAAAAATTTGTATTTGTAATCAATCACGACAGTGATATTCCGAAATACCAGCAATTGGTTAACGGAATTAATAATGCCATTGCAGAGAATATTCTGCAAAAAGGAGATTTGCTTCCGTCTGTAAATTCGATTTGCAAAGAGAATCAGTTGTCGAGAGATACAGTTTTTAAAGCGTATTCAATTTTGAAAGATCAGAATGTAATTGATTCTGTTCCGAATAAAGGATATTATGTATCAGGTGAAACCAGAAAAGTGCTTTTGGTATTGGATACTTTCAAGGCATATAAAGAAGTTTTGTATCACTCGTTTGTAAATAATTTACCGGACAATGTGATTACAGATGTGCAGTTTCATCATTATAATATTGACGTTTTTAAAACAATCATTAATAACAGCGTTGGGAAGTATTACAAATATGTGGTGATGAATTTTGATCACAAAGAAGTATCACCAACATTATCGGCAATTTCGAATGATAAATTGCTTTTGATTGACTGGAATATTCATTCGAAAAAAGAGAATAATTATGTTTTTCAGGATTTCGGAAAAGCATTTTACAATTCATTGAAAGAAGCAGCTGATTTGTTTAAAAAGTATAAAAACATACAATTTATTTATCCGGATTATACGAATCATCCAAAAGAAACAGTGGAATCTTTTAAGAAATTTTGTGCTGATTTTCATTTTAAATATGACATCATAACAGATCCAAAAAAGTTCAATATCGAAAAAGGAATTGGGTATATAAGTGTTAGTGACAGGGTTTTAGGGCACTTTTTAGAACAATGCAAAGAGAAGGATTTAGAACCGGGAACCGATGTTGGTTTTTTATCGTACAATGAAACGCCTATGAAGAAATTTATTTATAAAGGAATCTCGGTGGTGTCGACAGATTTTAAAGAAATGGGAACAAAAGCAGCGGCTTTTATCACAACAGATGAAGCGGTGCAGCAATATATAGCAACAAGTTTAACAATAAGAGAATCATTATAGAGTATGTATTATATAGGATATGATATTGGAAGTTCTTCGGTCAAGGTTGCCTTGGTAGAAGCAGCAACAGGCAAAAAAATAATCGTTTTGCACGAACCGCAAAACGAAATGGAGATCGTTTCATTGCATGCTGATTGGGCAGAGCAGGATCCGGAAATCTGGTGGCAGCACATTTGCGTCGCGACAAAAAGAGCAATACGGGAAGCAAATATCGAAGCTTCTAAAATTCAGGGTGTGGGTATATCGTATCAAATGCACGGATTGGTCATTGTAGACGAAGCATGCAAACCATTGCGCAATGCAATAATTTGGTGTGATAGTAGAGCCGTTGCTATTGGCGATAAAGCTTTTGAAGAAATTGGAGCAGAAAAATGTTTCAGCCATCTCTTGAATTCTCCAGGGAATTTCACGGCTTCAAAATTAAAATGGGTTAAAGAAAACGAACCTGAAATATACAGTAAAGTCTACAAATATATGTTGCCGGGTGATTATATCGCTTACAAACTAACGGGCGATGTTACGACAACTAAAAACGGACTTTCAGAAGGAATGCTTTGGGATTACAAAGAAAACAAAGTAGCTGACTGGTTATTAGATTACTACGGAATTGATCAGTCATTAACACCTGCAATTGTGGAGAATTTCACAAATCAGGGAGTTTTGAATGAAAAAGGTGCAAAAGAATCCGGGCTTCCAACGGGAATTCCAGTAGTCTACAGAGCCGGTGATCAGCCTAATAATGCATTGGCTTTAAATGTATTAAATCCGGGTGAAGTTGCGGCGACTGGTGGTACTTCAGGAGTGTTTTATGCGGTTAGCGAAATGTCAGCTGGAAATAAAAGCACAAGAGTAAACAACTTCGTTCACGTTAATTATGAGGTAGCTAAACCAAGAATTGGGAAATTACTGAACATTAACGGTGCCGGAATTCAGTACAGATGGCTGCGAAACAATATGGGCGATGAAACCTATGAATCAATGAACCGCAAAGCATCAAAAATTGATATCGGATCTGAGGGCGTTGTCGTTATTCCGTTTGGAAATGGTGCGGAACGTATGTTCAACAATAAAAACATCGGAACTCACTTTTTGAATCTGAATTTAAATATTCACAGCAGTTCGCATTTGTTCAGGGCTTCTTTAGAAGGAATCGCTTTTTCATTTGTGTACGGAATGGAATGTTTGAAGGATGATAATGCGACGATTGGTGTAATCAGAGCAGGAAATGATAATTTATTCCGCTCAGAAATTTTCTCTAATACAGTGGCAACGCTTATTGGGCACGAAATCGAAATTTACAATACAACAGGAGCAGTCGGAGCAGCAAGAGCAGTTGGTTTGATCGATGGTGATTTTGAGAAATTTGGTTCAAGTATTACAACAAACGACCATGTAATGACCTTTTTACCGTTGCAAAATAAAGAACCATACGTTCAGGCGTACCAAAAATGGAAACAAGAATTAGAATTTATATTAACACAAAAAAAATAAAGAGATGATAGTTTTAGGCAATAAAGAATACTACAAAGGTATCGGTCAAATTAAATTTGAAGGCAAGGAGTCTGATAACCCATTGGCATTTAAATATTATAATCCAGATCAGGTTGTGGCTGGAAAAACAATGCGTGAGCACTTTAAGTTTGCAATTGCTTACTGGCATACTTTCTGCGGTCAGGGTTCAGATCCATTCGGACCAGGAACACAACATTTTCCTTGGGATCAGCCTACAGATGCTATCGCTGCCGCAAAAGAAAAAGCAGATGCAGCATTCGAATTCATTACCAAAATGGGATTTGACTACTACTGTTTTCACGATTATGACCTGGTTAATGAAGGCGCTACCTTCGCAGAATCAGAAAGCAGACTGGCTACCATAACTGAATATTTGAAAGAAAAACAAGCTGCTTCAGGAGTGAAATTACTTTGGGGAACTGCAAACTGTTTTTCTAATCCAAGATATATGAACGGTGCGGCTACTAATCCGGATTTTAATGTATTGGCAAGAGCCGGAGGTCAAATAAAACTGGCATTGGATGCTACTATTGCTTTAGGAGGAGAAAACTATGTATTCTGGGGAGGTCGTGAAGGTTATATGACTTTGCTGAACACAGATATGGGAAGAGAATTGGATCACATGGGAGAATTCCTGGCTCAGGCAAGAGATTATGCAAGAGCACAAGGATTCAAAGGAAATTTCTTCATTGAGCCAAAACCTATGGAGCCAATGAAACACCAATATGATTTTGACTCGGCTACAGCTATTGGATTTTTACATAAATACGGTTTAGAGAAAGATTTCAAGATGAACATCGAGGTGAATCACGCTACATTAGCGCAACACACTTTTCAACACGAAATGGAAGTGGCTGCCAAAGCTGGAATGTTAGGAAGTTTAGATGCCAACAGAGGTGATTACCAAAACGGATGGGATACCGATCAGTTTCCAAATAACATTCAGGAAGTTACAGAAGCAATGCTAGTTTTCTTAAAAGCAGGCGGACTACAAGGCGGAGGAGTTAATTTTGATGCTAAAATCAGAAGAAATTCTACCGATATGGAAGATGTATTCTTAGCTCACATTGGTGGAGCCGATACTTTTGCAAGAGCATTATTGACGGCTGACAAAATTATCACATCTTCTCCTTATGATAAATTAAGAACAGACCGTTACAGTTCTTTTGATTCGGGAAATGGAAAAGCTTTTGAAGAAGGAAAATTAAGTTTGACTGATTTGTATAAAATCGCCCAGGAAAATGGTGAATTGAATTTACAAAGTGGTAAACAGGAATTGTTCGAAAATATCATCAATCAGTACATTTAATTGATTGACAAAAGAAAAATAATTTTCGGTTAAGTTTAAATCGAAATCAAGATTGTTTTTTGTAGTTTTTTTGTCTCGGGCAAATATTTTGGTTAGTGTATTTGCCAGAGAAAATGAAGTGAATTATTTAGTAATTATGGCCGTTGATGTTGAAGAGATCAACGGCCATTTCACTAATTTCTTATTCAAAACAGATAGTTTTTCAAATTGTCTTCGCAGTGCTTTCTTTCACTGTTTTATTTATATTTCAAATTATATTTCAAATCATTTTACTTGTTTCTGATTCATTTGTTGAATTGGAATACAAGGCTATTATTTAATCAAAAATAAACTTAAACCAAAAACCAATGAAATTTTTTATTGACACAGCAAATTTAGAAGATATTAAAGAAGCCCAGACACTTGGCGTTTTAGATGGTGTTACAACAAATCCGTCTTTAATGGCTAAAGAAGGAATTACAGGAAAAGATAATATTTTGAAACATTATCTGGCGATCTGTACTATTGTAGATGGCGATGTTTCTGCAGAAGTTATTTCAACAGACTTTGACGGAATGGTTAGAGAAGGCGAGGAGCTTGCAGCGTTGCACGAGCAAATTGTAGTGAAACTGCCTATGATTGCAGACGGAATCAAAGCTTGTAAATATTTTTCAGATAAAGGAATCAGAACGAATGTTACTTTAGTTTTTTCAGCGGGACAAGCTTTATTGGCTGCAAAAGCCGGGGCGACTTATGTTTCTCCATTTTTAGGAAGATTAGATGATATCTCAACTGATGGAATGCATTTGATTTCAGAAATCAGGGAGATTTATGATAATTATGCTTTCAACACACAAATACTTTCAGCTTCAATAAGACATACGATGCACGTAGTGAATTGTGCCAAAGTTGGTTCTGATGTAATGACAGGACCGTTATCTTCTATTAAAGGATTGTTGAAACATCCTTTGACTGATATAGGTTTGAATCAATTTATTGAAGATGCTAAAAAGATGCAACTTTAATTAGAAAATTTAGAAGTAGTTTATAGCGCTATTTCCATACTTATTTTTAAATAAAATACTTTTCTGTTTGTAAAACTCCTTCTTTTTAGTAGGAGTTTTTTTGTTTTATAACAAACGATTGTGTAATTCCAAATTTGTAAATAAAAAATAATTTTATTGTTTCATTTCTTCCTTCTTAGTGGTTCAGTTATGAAAGTATTTGCTGCGTTTTAGTGTGTTCTGAATGAGAGAATTGAGTAATGATAACTTTTATTTTATAGTGATAGCTTCTTTATATAGCGTGCTTCATGTTGTTTTATCATTTTATTAGCTATTTTTTTGAATCAATTAATTTAAGACTATTTTTTTGTCTTTATTAGTGTATTTGTTGTGGTTTAAGCAATTTTTTAATTATAAAATTATAGTAACACTATTTTAATTCTGTATTTTTTTAGATATAAATAAAAAAATATTACGCAACCGATTGTGTGTTTTGGTTTTTTATTTATATTTGTTAAATGAATATTAAAAAAAGTGATCCAGACTGACTTATAAAGGAGTATACCAACTTCAATATTTATGCAATAAAAAAAAACTAACTCAACCATTACTATTAATTATCTAAATCAATTTTTATGACCAATTTTTTTACAATTAAAAGCAAATCAAAGCTCCTAAAGAGCTTGGGGTTTTTGTCCCTGATGTTTTTGTTTTCTTTGAGTGCCAGCGCTCAGACAACAGTTACGGGAGTGGTATCTGACGCTCAGGGACCTATTCCCGGGGCAAATGTGAATATTAAAGGAACCAAAACAGGTGTCGTTACAGGTTTTGATGGAAACTATACAATATCAAATGTTCCTTCTAACGGAGTGTTGGTATTTAGTTTTTTAGGTTTAACAACAAAAGAAGTGCCCGTTGCAGGTAAAACTAAGATTGATGCCGTATTACAGGAAAATTCTAATGCACTTCAGGAGGTTGTTGTTATTGGTTATGGAACTCAGCGAAAAGAAGCCGTAACAGGTTCTGTGGCTTCTATTAAAGGAGATATAGTTCGCGAAGTGCCATCGGCCAATATTACACAGGCTTTACAGGGGCGTTTGGCAGGAGTTCAGATGACGCAAACTTCATCTAAACCTGGTGCCGAAATGCAAATTCGTATTAGAGGTACACGTTCCTTAACAGCAGACAATAACCCACTGGTAGTATTGGACGGAATTCCTTTTGCAGGATCAATTGGTGATATCAGTCCGGACAATATTAAAAGTATTGACATCTTAAAAGATGCTTCGGCAACTGCTATCTACGGATCGCGTGGTGCTAATGGTGTTATTTTGATCTCTACCAATAAAGGTCAGAAAGGACAAAAAGCTACTTTTACTTATAATACGTACAGTGGTTTGAAAAACATTTTTGCCAAATTCCCAATGATGGACGGTCCGGAATTTGTGGCTTTGCGTAAAATAGCGACGCTACCGGGTTCTACAGCTCCACTTTATTCAAATGGTGTAGACGAAGCTGATAACGTAAATACAGATTGGCAAAAGCTGATGTTTCGATCAGGTATAGTAACCAATCATGATATAGGCGTTTCTAGCGGGACTGAAACCGGTAACTACAATTTTGGAGCTAGTTATTATAAAGAAGAAGCGGTATTGCCAGGACAGGATTACAGTCGTTTAACTTTAAGAGGTGCTGTTGATCAGGCAATTGGAAAATATTTTAAATTTGGTTTTACTACAAATAATAATTACTCTATTACAGACGGATCCAACTTAAGTTTGTACAACACATTAAGCACAACGCCAATTGCTAATCCGTATAATGCAGATGGTTCTTTGAAAAGAACGGTTAAAATGCCGTTAGATGAAAACTGGGTATATACCAGAGAAACGGTAGAAAATTTAGGAGATAAATGGATCGACCAGACAAAAGCATATAGTTCTTACAACAATTTATATGCTGAGTTAAAGATACCTGGTGTAGAAGGCTTAAAATATCATATCGATTTAGGCGGTAATTTCCGTTCTACAAGTGGAGGTCAATATACAGGTGAAGGAGTATTTAGTGTGAATCCAACAACCGTTTCTACGGCTCAAATTATTAACACGCTTAGTACGAATTGGGCAATCCAAAACTTGCTTTCTTACGATCGCAGCTTTGGAAAACATCAGTTGAATGCAGTGGCTATGTTCTCTTCAGAACAAACCAGTTATAACAAATCACAAGTTAATGCAAAAGATATTCCTTCTGATTCTTTTCAATTTTACAACTTAGGAAGAGCAGCAGGCGAAATTTCGATTAACCCGGACAATCAGGATTATTATAAAAGCGGATTGATCTCTTATATGGCGCGTGCGATGTATTCTTATGACAATCGTTATATGATTACGGCTACTATACGATCAGATGCCTCTTCAAGATTGGCAGAAGGACATAAATGGCATACTTATCCTGCTGTATCAGCTGGATGGAATGTGAAAAATGAATCTTTTATGCAAAATGTAAGCTGGTTAGATCAGTTAAAATTACGCGCAGGTTATGGAGAAACTTCTAATCAGGCAGTTGCCCCTTATTCAACACTTGGACTTTTAGCGTCCAGACCGTACAATTTTGGTGATACAACCACAACAGGATACTATGTGTCTAAGTTACCTAATCCTGAATTAGGGTGGGAATATTCTACAACTATGAACTACGGGCTAGATTTTGCTTTATTCAAAAATCGTTTAACCGGTACAGCTGAATATTATGTTACCGATACAAAAAATATTCTTCTGGATGTCAACCTGCCTCCAACAGCAGGTGTGGGCAGCTACACAGCAAATGTAGGACAAACTCAAAATAAAGGTTATGAGTTAACGCTTAACGGTGCAATAGTAGATAATGCTAATGGTTGGTCCTGGGATGTTGGGGTGAATTATTATTCAAATAAAAACAAACTGACAGCACTTTCGTCAGGACAAACCAGAGATGAAAACAACTGGTGGTTTGTAGGACATCCAATTGATGTAATTTTTGATTATCAAAAAATAGGACTTTGGCAACAGGGAGATGCAAATCTTACTAAATATGAGCCAGGAGGAAATGTAGGAATGATTAAAGTTAAATATGCAGGAGATTTTAATGCAGATGGTACACCTACAAGACAAATTGGACCTGCAGACAGACAAATAATAGATGTAAACCCTAATTTTCAGGGAGGTTTTAATACTCGTGTAGCTTACAAAAATTTAGATCTTAGCGTGGTAGGTGCTTTTCAGGATGGAGGAGTTCTTATTAGTACGCTATATTCTTCATCAGGTTACCTTAATATGTTAAGCGGACGTAGAGGAAACGTAAAAGTAGACTATTGGACACCAGAAAATACAGATGCAAAATATCCAAGACCTGGAGGTGCAACAAGTAATGACAATCCAAAATACGGATCTACGTTAGGATACTTTGATGCTTCTTACGTTAAAATTCGTACGATCACCCTTGGTTATAATGTCACAGAAAAATTTATCAAGGATTTAGGAGTTGATAGATTTCGTCTTTATTGTACCATACAAAATCCATTCGTAATCTATTCACCTTACCATAAAGAAACAGGTATGGACCCTGAAACCAACTCCTATGGTAATGAAAATGCAGCAACAACAGATTTTTACAAAAGACGTTTGCTGACATTGGGAACAAACACGCCTTCAACGCGTACTGTCTTGCTTGGCCTTAATTTAACATTTTAAAAAAAAGATAACGATGAAACCGATACAAATAAAAACTTTTATGGTAACAGCAATGATAACGCTGTTCCTGGGAGCCTGTTCTAATGTTTTAGAAGAAGAACCCCGCAGTATTTACACTCCCGAATATTTTAAAACCGAAAAAGGGGTTGTGGGAGGATTAACGTCAATGTATGCTCACTTGCGCTATATCTATGGGCAAGGTTACTATTACAATACAACCGAAACCGGAACTGATGAAGCAACTTACGCACAAAGTGCCGATGGAAACTTCAAGGATATGGACCTTTCAGGAGTAGGATCGATTACTCCTTCTTCGAGCCGTACTGATGCTTTGTGGCAACCTGCATTCATCAACATCAATACTGCCAGCGGTATTATCGAAAATGCTCAGGCAATTGGAACTATTTCAAACGCAATGATTTCAGAGGCAAGATTCTTTCGTGCATTTGATTATTTCCAGCTAGTTCAGACTTTCGGTGGAGTTCCATTAGATTTGGGTGCAGGAGAACTTAAATTCAACACAAGTCCATCAAGATTTTCTGTTAGAAACACCGTACCACAAGTTTATACAAAGGCTATTTTTCCTGATTTAGTAATAGCGGCAAATGAATTGCCTGATGTGGGAAGAGTAAAAGGAGGAGTAACTAAAACGGCTGCCAGACTTTTCTTGGCAAAGGCTTATTTAACGTATGCATGGTGGCTGAAAAATCCAAATAATATTCCAACTTACCCGGAAGCGACTCGTGTTGACCCGGACGGACATGATGCGGCCTGGTATTTTCAAAAAGCTTATGATGTTGCTGCAGCCGGAATCGATTCTCATGGTTCATTTGCTCTTCAACCAACGTATTATGACGTAAACTTAGGAAGCAATGATCGTAACAGTGAAATTTTATTGTACGCTGACCACACTGAAAAAAGCGAATTTTTTAATGCGAGTAGCTTAACTTATTCTAATGGTGCTGCACCAGAGAATTTTGCTGTCTGGATGATGACTCCTAATTATACTAATTTAAGAAGTTCAGGTGTTAGTTCTGTACAACGTGAAGCAGAACAACACTTAGGGCGTCCTTATATTCGTATGTGTCCAACAATTGGTGTAATTGCAAATACATTTGCTGACAAAACGAATGATTCGCGTTACGATGGTACGTTTACAACAGTGTACCGCGGTAACTGGAACAAAGCGGGCGTTACCAATGCAACATTGAATAATGCAAATGGCTTGCCAGTCGCTCCCGGAGGGGCAATACTTTCATTCCTTAATGCTGAAAATCCTTCGATTGTGTACAATGCATCAAATGGAGGTGTAGGAGCAGGAGTTTTGGCTGGAAGATCAGATTTTGTGATCGCACCAAGTGGTATTAGCAGAATTATATATCCTGGCTTATGGAAATTAGGTGTTTACCGTACTGATGGAGCGGGAGGATTAGGTCAGCCTAATGCTGCAAGTACGCGTCCTTACAATATCGCTAAATTGTCAGAGCTTTACTTAATAGCGGCAGAAGCTGCTGTAATGGGGGCGACTCCTCAAGGAGGGAAAAGTGCCAGAGAACTCGTAAATGTGCTACGCGCTCGTGCCGGAAAATGGAGATTTGATAATAATGGTAATGTTGCAAAATCAGCAGATAACAGTGCGGCAATGATTGCTGCAACACCTGCAACTATTGATATTAATTATATTTTGGCAGAACGTTCACGTGAATACTATGGTGAAGGATATCGTTGGTTCGATTTACTTCGTACTCAAAAATGGGCAGAGCTTTCAGGGTCTTACCAAATTTGCGGGACGGCATACGGAGATCATACTCCGGTTACTGTAGCCAGAGACATTAAACCATATCACTATTTACGTCCGATTCCTCAATCGCAATTCGATGCCATGATTATGACGGCTGAAGAAAAAGCAGCTTATCAGAATCCGGGTTATTAATATAAAACTAAATAGGGAAACAAACTTATTAGCTTTAAAGTTTAGTTAGTTAGTAAAGTGTAAGCAGTAGTTATAAGTGTTATTTTTAAACAATGCCTTATAACAGATAAGTTTGTTTCCAAAAAAAGCCGAGAGAGTTAGTCCTTTCGGCTTTTTGCCGTAAATTGATCGTTGATTCTTAAAAGAAAAAATTAAAAATGAAGAGAATAGTAATCCTTATTGCTTTGTGCTTTTGCAATGGCATTTATGCTCAAATAAAACTCCCGCGTTTAATTAGCGACGGAATGGTTTTACAGCGCGATATTCCTCTAAAAATTTGGGGTTGGGCGTCGCCGGATGAAAAGATCGAAATTAACTTCAATCAAAAAAAATATAAAGCTACAGCGGCAAAAGATGGAAATTGGATGGTTATGCTGCCGTCTCAAAAGGCGGGTGGACCCTACGGAATGACATTAACGGCAAGTAATACTATTGTGCTGAAAAACATTCTGATTGGAGATGTATGGTTGTGTTCCGGACAATCGAATATGGAACTTCCAATGGAACGTGTTAAGGATAAATACAAAGATGTAATTGCGAAAATTGATAATAGCAATATCAGACAATTTTTGGTGCCTGATCAATACGAATTTGCAAAAGAGAATGTTGATCTTTCTTCTGGAGAATGGCTTTCTGCAAATCCCGGGAACATTTTAAAATTCTCGGCGGTTGCTTATTTTTTTGCCGATGAAATCTATCAAAAATATAAAATTCCGATTGGGTTAATTAATAGCGCTTTGGGTGGTTCGCCTGCGGAATGCTGGATCAGTGCCGAAGCAGTCAAAAAGTTTCCGGAATATGATACTGAATACCAGAAGTTTAAAGATGGAACTTTAGGTAGTCAAATCGAGGAAAGTGATAAAAAAATAAGTTCAACCTGGTATTCAACAATTAATAAAGAGGACGAGGGTTTAAAGAATAAATGGTCCAATCCTGAATTGGAAGATACAGACTGGAAAAACATGAATATTCCGGGTTATTGGGCAGATACGGAATTAGGAAATGTAAATGGTGTAGTTTGGTTGCGAAAAGAATTTACTGTTTCAAATTTAAAGGAAAGTAATGCAAAACTTATTTTAGGAAGAATTGTTGATGCTGATTCGGTCTATGTAAACGGTAATTTTGTGGGTACAACATCGTATATGTATCCGCCAAGGATTTACTCTTTTGATGCTAAATTTTTAAAAGAAGGAAAAAATGAAATTGCCATTCGGGTTATTAATAATTCAGGAAAAGGAGGTTTTGTTGAAGACAAACCATACCAACTGCTTTTGGGTAATGAAGTTATCGACTTAAAAGGTTCCTGGAAATATAAATTAGGAATAAAAATGGCTGCTTTGCCTGGACAGACTTTTATTAGATGGAAACCAGTCGGATTATACAATGCAATGATTGCACCTTTGAAAAATTACGGTATAAAAGGCGTGCTTTGGTATCAGGGCGAATCAAGCACTAAAAAACCGGAAGAATATTCCGCTTTGATGACTACCCTAATTACGAATTGGAGAACAGAGTGGAAGCAAGGAGATTTTCCGTTTTTATACGTGCAGCTTACTAACTTTATGGCACCAAAGACAGAGCCGGGAGAAAGCAATTGGGCAGCCTTAAGACAACAACAAAAAAACACATTAGCTGTTTCAAATACAGGAATGGCAGTTACGATTGATCTTGGAGAGTGGAATGACATTCATCCTTTAAACAAATACGATGTTGGGAGACGACTTTCTCTATCGGCCCGAAAAATGGTTTATGGAGAAAAAAATCTTGTGGCTTCCGGACCACTTTTTAAGTCAATGGAACAAAAAGGAAATCAACTTGTTCTAAGTTTTACAGATATCGGTTCAGGTTTAATGGCTAAAGATAATCAGCCTCTTAAAGCCTTTGAAATTGCAGGAAATGATGGAAAATTTCTTTGGGCTAATGCCGTAATTCAAGGAGATAAAATTATCCTGTCAAATGAAACCATTTTAAACCCAACAAGAGTGCGATATGCCTGGGCAGATAATCCAAATCAGGCGAATTTATACAACAAAGAAAATTTGCCGGCTTCGCCTTTTGAAGGAAGCCTGTAATAATAATCAAACTAAAAGCTAAAAAAAATCGGGAGCTCTAAATGAAGCTCCCGATTTTTTATTAAATATAAGTTTTTTAGAATTTAAGTTGGAATTTGGTATCCCATTCTTGCAATTTGGAATTTATTTTTTGAAATTTTAATACTTAAGTTTTGGAATTTAATTCGTTATCGAACCGGAAGATAAATATCAAAAGTAGCCCCTTTGTTCTTTTCGCCGGTTGCTGTAATAATTCCGTTATGGTTGTCTACAATTTTTTTAACAATAGCGAGTCCGATTCCGGTTCCGGTATATTCTAATTTTCCATGTAAACGCTGAAAAACCTCAAAAATCTTAGCGCTGTATTGCTGTTCAAAACCAATTCCATTGTCAGAAATTTTAATATGACAATAGTCGGTACCTTCTTCCAATTTTTCATTATTCAAAAGTGCTCCTTTTTTAATTTCACTTTGAATCTTTATGATGATTGGTGTGTCAGGATTGGAGAATTTAAGCGAATTGCTCACTAAATTATACAAAAGCTGTCTAAATTGAAACGGAATAATATTGGCTTCGCAGTTTTCACAGTTTTCAATTGTGGCATTTTTTTGCTCAATTTCTTCTTTTAAATCGTCTTTTACTTCAGCAATAATTTTAGAGAGATCTGTTTTCTCAAAAACACGTTCCTGAACATTTGTTCTGGAGTAGGAAAGTAAATCATTAATAAGCGTTTGCATGCGCTGTGCCGCATTTTGCATGCGCTGAAACTTATCTTTTCCGCTATCAGTTAAATTTTCAAACTCTTTTTCCAGGATGAGCGTAGCAAAAGTTTGAATTTTTCTAAGAGGTTCCTGCAAATCATGACTAGAGATATAAGCAAAAGACTGTAGTTCCTGATTCATTTTCTCCAGTTCTGTATTCTTTTGTTCCAGCTCTAAGGCATTTAATTTTAATTTATCATCGGCTTTCTTTTTTTCTGAAAGATCATGCGTCACTTTTGAAAAACCAATGACATGACCTTTTTTGTTGTGAACTGCAGTAATAACGACACTTGCCCAAAAATAGGTTCCGTCTTTGCGAACGCGCCAGCCTTCTTGCGTTGCTTTTCCTTTTTCTATGGCAATATTCAGCAGTTTCTGAGGAAGATTGTTTTTTCTGTCTTCTTCGGTATAAAACTTAGAGAAATTTTTCCCTATTATTTCTTCCGCCTTGTATCCTTTAATTTTTTCGGCACCTAAATTCCAATTCTCCACAGTCCCCTGATGATCAAGATATATAATAGAATACTCTTGAACTTCTTCCACCATTAAATGATAGCGTTCTTCACTTTTTTGAAGTGATTCGTTCATTAAATTTAATTCTTTGGTTCTGGCCGCAACTTGTTGTTCCAGCTCGTGGGTAAATGCTTTTTCAGTATGAATATCGGTAAAGGCACCCACCCATTTTAAAATCTTATCCTCTATATCGAAAACAGGTTCGCCAATAACGGCATGCCATCTGTAATTGCCATCTTTTCTTCTAACGCGAACATCACAGCGGTAAGCTTCTCCTGTAGCCAAACTATGGCTCCATATTCGGGCATTTTCGTCAAAATCATCAGGATGAATCATAGCTCTCCATTCCGATTCACCGTCGGGATGAATTCCGGTATATTCGAACCATTTTCCTGATGCGAACAAGGCATTTCCTTTTTCATCCGTTTCCCAGATTAATTGTGGAATACTTTCGGTTAAAGAGCGGAATCGTTTTTCGCTTTCTTCGAGTTCGTGTTGATGGTTTTTTTCCTCAGTGATATCTCTGATAGTTCCAATTAACTTTTCAGGCGTATTTTCATCATCGTAGAAAAGTTTTCCTTTCCCTTCCATCCAATGAATAGATCCGTCAATCCAGATTGTTCTGGCTTCGTAATTTAAATAACCTGAAGCAAGAGCTTCTTTGAAAGCCTTGTTTCGAATGTGCATATCATCTGGATGAAGATGTGTGAGCAATTGTTCGTGGGTTAATTTTTCATTTTCTTTGTAACCGCCAACAATTTCCAGATAACGATGAGAATAAATTGGTTCACGGGTTTTTACATTTAATTCCCAAGTTCCTAATTCACTGGCTTCTAATATGATTTTTAGTCGTTCTTCGTTTTGTTCTATTACTTTTCGAACTTCAACTTTTTCACTAACTTCTGTAACAGTTACAATAATTCCTGAAATAGTTCCGTCTTCTTCTTTTAAAGGAGCATATAAAAAATCAAAATAAGAAGTCTCTAGTTTTCCATGACGCTTTATAGGAATCGGGACTTCGTATCCATGAAAAGGAATACCTGTAGTTAATACACCATTTAAAAGCGAGCTAACTGTTTCTTCAACTTCTGGCAAAGAATCAAATAGAGGCTTACCAACAAAAGTATTTTCTTCTCTGTCAACTAATCTCAGATAAGCTTCATTGGCCATTTCGACCATGTAGTTGGAACCACGTAAAATGGTAATTCCAACTGGAGCTTGTTTTACGGTATTTCTGAAACGTTTGTCACTTTCTTCTATTTTTTTCTTCGCAACATTCAAATCAGTCAGGTCTACTCCCGTATTCATTACACCGTATACATTACCATTTACGTCATATAAAGGCGTTAAACTGTAATTGAAATAATAGGTATGTAGTTTTCCATCAACCGTTAAATCAAGGGGCGTATTTTTTGTATGGAAAGATTGACCGGTTTCGTAAACAGTATTAATTTGTTCAAATACCAATTGATTATCAAGTTCCGGAACTACATCTTTAAAGGATCGATTTATAACATCATTTCCTTTCCCCCATATTTTGATAATAGAATCATTGGCCAATTCAACAATCATTTCTTTTCCGACATAAACGGCAATAGGGAAGGGTGCATTTTCTACTAATTGTCTTATTTTTTGCTCGCTTTCTACAATTTTTGAACGAGCTACAACTTGCGGTGTTACTTCAATTGCTACTGCTGCTACGCCAGAAATTGTGCCGTCTGAATCTTTGAGTGCTTCGTATACAAAATTAACAAAGATATCCGTTGTCTTTCCATTTCTGATTAATGCGACAGGCTGTTCGTCGGCAACAAATCTTTCGCCTGAAATAAAAACATTATTAAGTAAGTTTTCTATAGATTTTGATTGTGGTAGTACTTCAAATACAGGTTTGTTAATTACCTTTTCAAGTGTGGTTCCCCATAGCTGGATCATTTGATCGTTGGCAATTTCAACAATATGGTTTTCGCCTCTAAATACGCACATGGCCACTGGTGCCTGCATGATATTATTTATAAATCTTGCATTGCTTTCTTTTAAGGCTTCGGTTGCTTTTTTCTTTTCTGTGGTTTCAATTACGGTCACTAAGATACCGCCAACTTTTCCATCTTCTTTTTTAATTGGGCTGTAAGAGAAATCAAAATAACATTCTTCGTCAAATCCATTTCTATTTAAAACAACCATAAAGTCAGGAAAACTAACTGCTTTCCCTTCCATAACATCAGTAAACATAGGGCCAATTGTATCCCAAATTTCTGCAAATGTTTCGCGTGAACTTATGCCTAAAGCAACAGGATGTTTGGTTGCGCCTAAAATAGGGCGAAAGGCATCGTTATAGAATTGTGTATATTCATTTTCCCAGGCAATATACATTCCAAAGGGATTACTGAGCACCATCGCGACCATAGTACAAAGACTCTGTGGCCAGTTTTCAGGATCTCCTAATGTTGTTTTGCTCCAGTCTTTGGCACGAATCAATTCGCCCATTTCGCCACCACCGGCTAGAAAATAATGTTCCTTATTTGTACGGCTCATTCTAAAACTATTTAAGGTTGAAGAACAAAGTGTTCTCGTACAGGTTGTTTTAATTTATTTTTAGAAATTACATTCAGGGCATTGCCGATCACTTTTTTTAATTTAGAAAATTCGCCAGGTTTGCGAATATAGTAAGTCGCCCCTTTTTTGTACATCAAATCAACAATTTCTGTATCCAGAGATGTTGAAAAGATAATTACCGGCAGCGCATTAAGTTGATCAATTTCTTTTATTTCCTTTAAACATTCATGTCCATTTTTACGGGGCATATTAAGATCAAGAAATAACATATCCGGTAAGTTATTAGAAGAATTGCTGGCTAAATAATCCATCAGCTCGACGCCATCATTAACAACAGCAAGTGATACCGGAAGCGATAATTCGTCCAATGCTTCTTTAAAAAAAGCGCAATCGTCTTCGTCATCGTCCGCTAGTAAAAGATTGTAATGCTGTTTATTCATTTTATTATTAGTATATATCGGGGTTAATTCATTTTTCATTAAACGACCTCATCCTGTTTAAGTTAGATGCGGTCTTTACTGTTTTGATTCTGCTAAGATAATACTAATTACAAACTTAGGAATCAACAATATCGCAATAAATTTAACGATTTAAACTAGAATTTTATAATCTTTTTTTTGATTTAGCTTTTTTTTAAGTTATCAATAAAGGGATTTTTAACGCTATAAAGATTCTAAAAATAAAAACCTCCAAATCAATTGATTGGAGGCTTTTTGGTAATTATGTTTTAGAAGTAAACAGAAAGGAAAAAAAGTTTGAAATTAAACAGGCCACGATCCAGGAACGCATCCAAAAAAACAGAAAAACAGATTGATCTGTACAGTTTATAGAGGCTAATGTCAGCGTGATAAAAAATGTTGTTATACAATTTTTTAAGAATGGGGTTAACTTTTTTTTCCTGTAAAAGGGAATGGCTTTCACTTTAATTCAGATTAATCAATTGAGGACCAAATTCTTCATAAAAGATATTTTCCTGATTGATATTCAAATTAAGTAACGCTTCGTACTGTGTTTTAATAAACATTTCAGGACCATAAATATAAAATTTAGCTTCTTCCAGTAAAATGGCTTCTTTGCATTTATGAAGATCAACGCGACCTTCAATTATTTCATTTGAAAAAGCGACATCATTTTGTACTGAATCATAAAAAGTAAAGGTTTCTAACCATTCTGCTTCTTCTTTTAAAGTGGCGATTTGTTCTTTAAAGGCATGGACTGATTCGTTTCGGCAACCGTGAATCCAGACCGTTTTTTTATTTTGAAAAGCATTTAAATTAGTTTCCAGCATACTCAACATCGGCGTAAGGCCAACACCACCACTAATTAAAACCAATGGATTTGTAGCATCTTTTTCAAGGTGAAATAATCCGGCCGGAGCCGAAATTGAAATAACGTCACCTTCTGTTTTTGAATGTAAAGTATTGGAAACCAGACCGGATGGATTGGGTGCAATTCCGCTTTCTTTTTTGACTGAAATTCGATAATATTCAGGATTGAAAGCAGTAGATAAACTATATTGTCTTGGTTGTAAAAGACCTAATTCAGGAACATAAACCTGAATGCTGATGAATTGTCCTGCATGAAAATCAGTGATTTCTTTGCCATCTTCAGGATAAAGATAAAAGGATTTTATTTCTGTAGATTCTTCAACAATTTTTTTAATTACAAATTTTCTCCAATCGTTCCAGCTTCCGGCTTTGGCTGCATTTTCTTCGTATAAACCTTTTTCAAGATCGATCATTATTTTTGCCAATTGATAATAGGCAACTGTCCAGGCTTCTAACAGTTCAGGTGTTGCCGCTTCACCAACGACTTCCGCAATAGAAGCGATTAATTGCGTTCCTACAATTTTATAGTGGTCCGGTTGAATGTTCAAACTTCTGTGTTTGGTACCAATTCCTTTCAGAACACCAATTAAAACGCCTGGATCTTCAATATTTTCGGCATAAGCCAAAACAGCATTGGCCAAAGCTGATTTTTGTCTTCCGTTGGACTGATTTCCCATATTGAACATATTGCGCAATTCTGGATGTTCTCTAAACATTCGGGCATAAAAATAATTAGTCAGGTCTTCGCCACTGGCTCTTAATATTGGAATTGTAGCTTTGATCAGTTCTTTTTGATTTGAATTCATTTTGTGATATTTAGGATTTAATTTAAATAAATGCTGATACCAGAGCATTTAACGACAAATTTAAATCCCGGTCAAGTCTTCGTTTTATGACTCAAATCATAAGTGTTTAAAAAAATTATCTTTTTTATGAAATGATTCTAACTCTCCTTTTGAGAGTTAAGAATTCTAAATAAATCCTATAGTGTTGTTTTCCAATCTTTTGATGGTTGTTTGATTATGAAGTTTGATAGTAAATTTGCGCGTTCAAATTTTTTGATTCGATTTATAATCAAATACCACTTTTATGAAAATATTCCATTTAATCCTATTGCTATCCGTTTCAATTTTCAATGTTCCAAAATCTGTTGATGAAGTCCTTTCAGCTCCAGAAATAGAGCGATTTACTAATCATATGTCAGAAGTAAAAAACCTGCTTCATTCCAATCACGTTTATAATTCTAAAATTGCCTTTTTTGTTGATATGAAAATTAAGTCGGGCAAAAATCGCTTTTTTGTTTATGACTTAGTAAATAACAAAATTTTAGATGAAGGATTGGTAGCTCATGGCTCCGGGTCAGAAACAGGAATTCTGGGAGAATTAAAATTTAGCAACGAACCCAATTCTAATTGTACTTCGCTTGGTCGCTATGTCGTGGGGAAAGCCTATACAGGAATGTTTGGAAGGTCATACAAATTAACTGGCTTAGATGAAACAAATTGCAATGCTATGAAACGCGCTGTTGTGTTGCATTCGTATTCTGCAGTGCCAGAAGAAGAGCAGGATTATTATATCTCAAATAGTCACGGTTGTCCAATGGTAAATGAAAATTTCTTTAAAAGACTTCAGAAAATTATTGATAGTTCCAAATCACCTATAATCTTAAATGTTTATTATTAAAGAATATTCTTTTGGACTTAAATTTTAATCGCACAAATTTGATTTGAAGTTTTAATGAAAATTCTCAAAAACAACCAGACATACAGAAAAAAAGAATCCAAATACCGTAAAGACTCCGGCCAATTTTCCGCCGTGTTCATAAGCTTCCGGAATCATGGAGTTGGCCAACATCATTAAAATAGCGCCACCGGCAAAAGCCTGAATAAACGAAAGCCATTCCTGCGAGGCGCTGCTGAAAACGGAGAAACCGGCCAGCGTTGCCAAGGCACACAGGATTGCTATACCGGTCCATAATAATAAGATTTTTTTTGAACTCCAGCCTCCGGATTTCATTCCTGATGATCCTGCAATGGCTTCGGGTAAATTAGAAATAAAAACGGCTACCAACATGGTAAGGTTTCCTGACATTCCTTCAAAAATACCTAAACCGATAATGATGGATTCTGGAATACCATCTAATATAATAGCCAAAACCATTGGAATTATTAAACTGGAGCTTTTGCTTTCATTTAATTTTAGCCGATTCCGGGCTCCAAAATTGGCGATAAGTTTGTCTGAAAAATAAAATATAGAGGCGCCAGCAAAAAAGCCAAAAGCCGGATACATAGTGCCTCTTCCAAGTTTTACGGCCTCAAAGATTAATTCATATGATATCGCGGAAATTAATGTTCCGGCTCCAAAACCCATAATTACACCAATAGCACGATTACTTAAGGAATACCGAATTGCTAATATCCCACCAATAATGAGAGATGAAGTCGCTAATAAACCTGTAATAAAAGCCTGTAGCATAATAATGTTGTTTTAGTGCATGATCTTACTTTTGAATTGTTGACTTTAAGACTAATTGTCTTTTAGTAATATCCAATAACTCTCATCCATAAACCGCCAATTACCATGTAAATAAACAACATGACAAGTCCGGTCACCAAGCCTTTTACCCACCAACTTTTTAAGTCAACATAACCGCTACCAAAGAAAACCGGCGCTGGCCCGTGACCGTAATGTGTTAATGTACCGTATAAGGAACCTACAAATCCAAGCATGAAAGCAAGTAGTAAACCCGGAATTCCTATTGAAATTCCAACGCCTAATAATGCAGCATACATAGCCGCTACGTGTGCTGTTGCACTGGCAAAAAGATAATGACTAAAGAAATATACCAGAATAATAATTGGAAAAGCCATTTGCCAGCTTAAACCGCCAATTTCTGCTTTTACCTGATCACTAAACCAGCCAATAAAACCTAATTCGTTGAGTGAACTTGCCATCATTACCAAAACAGAAAACCAAACAATGGTATCCCAGGCACCTTTTTCGGCTTTAACATCTTCCCAGGTTAAAACGGAAGTTAATAACAGCACAACTAAACCAATAAAGGCTGTTGTTGTAGCATCGATAGAGAATAAATCACCTGTTATCCAAAGAAATAATAAAATAAAAAACGTTAATAGCATTAACCATTCGTTACGGGAAATAGGTCCCATTTCTTTTAGTTTCTGACTCGCAATTTGTGGAGCGTCGCCCGTACTTTTAAGTTCAGGAGGATAAATTTTGTACAGTACAAACGGAATCACAAAAAAAGAAACGATTCCGGGAACAATAGCCGCGGTTGCCCAGGACATCCACGAAATTTTGATTCCTAAATTGAGTGCAAATTTTTGACACATGGGGTTACTTGCCGTTCCTGTTAAAAACATTGACGATGCAATCAGGTTCATGTTGTAACTATTCAAGGTTAAAAACGCACCTAATTTTCGATGTGTTTCCGGCTGATCCGGCATCGAGCCAAAACTCATAGACATTGATTTCATGATGGGATAAATAATTCCGCCACCTCTTGCTGTATTACTTGGTACGGCCGGTGCCAAAACAACATCGGCAAGTCCTAAACCGTATGCTAATCCAAGTGAACTTTTACCGAACACTCTGATGAATAGAAAAGCAATTCTGTTTCCTAATCCGGTTTTAATAAAACCTCTCGCAATAAAGAATGAAATCCCGATTAACCAGATTACTTTATCTCCAAATCCTTTTAAGGCAAGTGTGATCGATTTACCAGCTTCTCCCGGTGCGAGAACTTGTGTAAAAGCTGTTAATGCAATCGCAATCATACACATGGTTCCCATTGGAGCGGCTTTCAGAATGATTCCAAGAATAGTAGCCACAAAAATGGCAAATAAATGCCATGCTTCAATTACAACACCTTGTGGAGCCGGAATAAACCAAATGATAAGGCCAACAGCAAATGTAATGATGGTCTGGATAATTTTTACTTCTTTCATAATCAACGAGAATTAAATTAAAACTAAAGTCGGCATTGTAGCTGAATTAAAAATAGATTACTGCTATATACTGACGTATCGGGTATGTCTTTTTCATAATTATCAAGAGTAAATCCTAACTCGATGCGGCCCGTATAGGCTTTGCCAAATTCAAGACTTATCATTGGTGTATAGGTTTGTCTTACGTTGGAATCGATTTTATAACTTGAATCAAAAGTTTCATATCGGCAGGAAATTTCTATAGAGGATAACCTGTTGTAGGCTATTGAATATCTTAAATTAGGTAAAAAATAAAAACCTCTCATTTGATAATCTGAAACACTTGCCGTTCTGCCGTCAACGGGTAACGAAAAATATAAATTGTGATTTGTTCCTTGTTTATATTCAGCCTGCAACTCTAAATGAAGTTTGTCGGCAAGTTTAAAATTGCTTGTAATATCTGCACCAACAGCAAAGACGTCCTGTGTAAAAACTACTCCCATTCCGCCGTTTAAACCCAGATTTATCTTGTTCTTTTTTGATAATCCGAAAACCCATCTTGTAAAATATTGCTTTCCGTTATCTTTATCTTTTTCCTGATCTTTTCCATTTCCATTAACAATAGTAATGGCGTAATCTATAGGTATTTTTCCGATTTCTGCTGATCCCAAAACGGAAGCTCCTAATTGAAAGCTTGTCCAGCCATTTTTTCCGAATTCATAATATTGGTTGGAGAAATCAAATGATTTGATGATATCTACAGAAACCTGATCTTCAATTCCAAATGGCGCTCTAAATTGACCACCGACCAAGGCAGCGTATTTACTAAACGTATATTTAGCATAGGCGTTTTCTAAAACTTTCCCTTTCGGATCCGATTTAAAGTCGGCTAAGTTTACTAAAACTACAACTTCCGTTTCCGGGCTGATTTTCGTATTCACACCAACACGCATTCTTTTAACATCAAACGAAGTCTTTGTGACTTCTCCTGTACTATGTTGTAAACCAAGAACATCGACATCATCTGTCATAGCAGCCAGAAACCGTCCCTGAAAAAGTCCTTTAAATTGAAACTGAGGATATTTTACTTCACTTTCAGGTTTTGGAGTTTCAGTAGTTTGGGCGTTTATTACAATCGGAAACAGTAAAAAAATAAAACCGATAATTAATGTAAGAGGCGTAGAGATACATTTCATAAATAAAAATAAGTTTTTATTATTGATCTTAATTTCAATGGTTTATAAAAGAAGTAGTATTGTAACTGTTTGTTTATCAGTGTTAATATAGTAGTACTAAAGTAGTAAAAAAAAGAATGTCTTGTAGCAAAAATAGCATTAAAATAATGTTAGCGTTTTTTTCGGAAGGAATAAATGAAATTATAAATTTTTATAATCTGTGAATCGCTTTAGGACTATCAATAGAAAGGTCTGAACATTATAAGATTGTTGTGCATTTTGAAACAGGTATTTTAAATTAAATAATATACATAAAAAAGAGGTTTACAGTTTCTTCTTAGTCATGCTCCAAAAGCGTTACGACCTTATTTTGTTTTTTTGAATAGCCAATTATTGCTCCGCCTTCGTCACAGCCAAAGCAAGTAATACTAATTAATTTAATTGTTTCGTCTGCTAACACTTCATTTAAAAAATCTTTATCAGTACTATCTTCTTCGAATTCTTGGAAATTTTCATCTTTATTATTTTCTATTGGGGAAATCTCACCAAAGAAGTTGGCAATGCTAGTATTAAAATAAGCCTGATATTGTTTTTGTGTTAAAGAGTTTCTGTATTTTTCGATATATTTTTCACGATCTTCCTGACTTCCGGCTGGTGTGGTTTCCGGCTCATCAATTTCTCTTAAAAAATAAAAAGCGTCAAAAGATTGTGTATAAATAATTTTATTGTCTGCTGTTATTATTTGCAATTTTGCTTTGGAGTTTTTAATCTCACCGGGTTCAATAATAAGCAGAAACAAGTCTTTTGAATCTGGATTTGAAAAGAAGTATGAATTTGATTTTTTTATTGTGTCTGCGATAGCGAATTTTAAATTTTTCCTGCTATTGTCATAAACCACTTCTGTGCTTGTATTTGGTAAAGTGTCAACTTGATGATTTGAAATTTTATTTTCTTTCTTGTTCGAATTGCAAGAGATCAAAGTAATTAAAACCACAAAAAAAAAATATTTAATTTCATAATCTTCAATAATTTATGTTTTAAAATTTATTATAACATTTTCCGATTTGGTGCGGTGTTGGAACTCAATTAAATTTGCTTAAATTCATTGTAATAGCTGTAAGCGACGCTTTTTTTATTCATCATCCGGTTCCATTTTTTTAATTTCAAAACTTTTAGTTTTAATATCGTAATAATGATTAAAATCAAAACAGATATCTGTTTCAGGCTTGCAGATTGTTCCCATAAAAATAAGTTTCCCATTCTCTGATTTTTCAAACCAGTAATTGTGAAAATTCGCAGTCTTGATAAATGATTGATCAATTTGATTTTTAAATAATTCTTTACGGAAAAGAGTATCAAGAATTACTTCTGATTTTTGGGTAATTTTTAAATGAATTTCATTATCCCGATACTTATCGATATGTTTGATATTCATTTCTAAAAACGCATTAATGACAAATGATTTCAATGAGGTTTTTGTTATAGCGATTTTAAAATTCCCATCAAGTATTGTATCGTGCGTTTCGGTCTCAATATTTTCGGGAAAAAATCTTTCAGCGGTTTTGGTTTTGTTACTGTGTGTTTGATCAACATTTTCTTTTTCCGCTGTTAATTTACTGTTTCTGTCAGAACAAGAAATTAAACTAATAAGCAAAATTAATCGTACTATGTTTTTCTTCATTTTAATTGAGCTAAGGCTACAAACACTGCACCTTTATTTGTTTTCAAATATATTTCAAATATTTGCTTGATTGTATTTCAAAACAAAATTCTTAACAATAAAATGTTGTTAATTTTTAGTTTTTACGCATAAACTCAAATGCGCCTTTTCGCAATTGTATTCCGTATTCAAGATAGGCTTTCATACAGGCAAGAAAATTGGCCCAGCCTTCTGTATTTCCAATGGCCCATTTCAGGTTTTTTTCATTGTATGTTTTTCCATCTTCAATTACTTTTACTACAGTACTTTTGTCGGGTTGTGTTTCCATCTCAATTTTTACTACAGTTTCAGGATCCCAAACATAGGAGATCGAACGATTCATTTCAATCTGAATATCTTTTATAGGAACTTCGTCATCGAATTCGGGAAATTTCCAAATCAATTCTTTTCCAGTTTCCATTCTTCCGCTACTTTCCGAGATGAAATAGTTTGTCATCTTTTGTGGATTTACAATTCCCTCAAAAACGTCTTCAATCGGTTTCTGAATTTGTATTGTTGCTTTGGCAATCAGCTCCATATTATTTCTTTTTTAATTTCTGTTTAAAAAAATCGATAGTTCTGGTCCAGGATAAGGTTGCTGCTGCTTCATCATATCTTGGCGTTGTATTATTATGAAAACCATGGTTAACTCCCGGATAAAAATAAGCAGTATTTTCGACCTTATTTTTTTTCAGGACTTCTTCAAAAGCCGGCCAGCCTTCATTAACACGCGTGTCTAAACCAGCGTAATGCAGCAGTAAAGGTGTTGTTATTTTTTCAGCTTCTTCTTTGGTAGGTTGTCCGCCGTAATAAGGAACGGCAGCAGCCAATGTTGGTATTTTTACCGCCATCATGTTAGAAATCCATCCACCAAAACAAAATCCGACCACGCCTACGTTACCATTACAATCTTTGTGGGCCTTTAAATATTCATATGCTGCTATAAAATCTTCCAGCATTTCTTCGCGGGTACGTTTTTTTTGCAATTCGCGTCCGGCATCATCATTTCCGGGATAACCGCCCAATGGCGATAAAGCATCAGGAGCGAGGGTAATAAAACCTTCTACTGCAGCTCTTCGGCCAACATCTTCAATATAGGGGTTTAGACCTCGATTTTCATGAACGACAATAATTCCGGGTAATTTTTTTTTGCTTTCAACAGACTGCGACAAAAGACCTTTAATAGATCCGCCGCCTTTAGGAGATTCATAAGTGATATAGTCTGATTTAATTCTTGGATCGCCCGGTTTAATAATTATACTGTCTTCATAATTAGGCATCATAAAACTTAAAAGCGATGGAAGAGTAAGCGTTCCTACTGCGAAAATGGATAATTTTTCGATGAACTGTCTTCTCTCAATTTTATTATGGGCATAATCGTCATAGAGGTCAAATACTTCTTGTGAAATATCTTCTTTGGTTAATTTCTGCATAGTATTTATTTTTTGAAACTAAATTTAGAAAATAAAATGATTCTTATTTTAGGATAATACAATTAATTGATCTTCAGTGAAAAAAAAATTAATTATTTTGAACTAATCCAATTCTCTCGATAGCCGCAACTATTTCTGTTACTAAATCTTCAGAAAGAATTAGGCCTGAAAGTAGTTGACGAATTTTGTTTGGCGAATCAGGCATTAAAGCTAAAAGTTTCGAAAGATATTTTTTTGCTTTAACATCTTCATTGATCAAAGATAATGTAGCACACTTCAGAAGCGGATCCATAAAAGTTTCTTCAGAATCCATTTTTTCGGCCCATAAAAAAGCGTTTTTATATTCTTTTTTAGACAAATAGTAGCAGCAAAAACCAATATTAATCCACCACGGAGAATACGGATTTTTTTCGATGGCATTTTTCATAATAGAATAGCCTTTATCAAAATATCCTGCAAAAACAAGCATACACCCAACTCCGCAAACGCGACCCGATGCATTAGGATTTATTTTAATGCATTGCTCAGCAGAATAGAGACACGTTTCCGGCTCTTTTTTAAATAAATTAATTGCAGTTAAAGTATGCCATGCATGTTGGCAATGAGGATCTATTTTTAAAGATTTCATTACACAACGATGAGCTTCCTCAATAGTATTTTCGTCATTGTCAATAGCAAACGCCACTCCGTAAAGATGAAATTCTCCCAACATCGCCCAGGTAGTTGCGTGATTTGGATGTAATTTTGTTGCCTCAGCTAAATTTCTGAAAGCAGACCAGTAATTCTCAAATGTACAGTCACATTGATATTTATAATAACCGTAAATTCCTTTCCAAATACTAAAATTGTCTGTAATTCTGGAAGGAGAAGTTTTAATGATTTCTTTAAAAATAATTCCATAATATCCGCCTATTTCACTTACAATACTATGTGTGATTTCATTTTGAATATGATGAATGTCTTTTATATCAATATGATCAAAAGATTTTGTCATGGCGAATTCTCCTGTTTTTGAGTTTAAAAGATTAACTCTTATTTGTAGTGTTCTGTCAATGCACAGAATGTTTCCGGTAATAATAAAATCGGCACCTAGTGACTTAGCTGCCTCCATAATATTTTGATTGATTTTTGAAATCATTTCTGAAGAAAAATTTCCTACAACAGAAATGTCATCAAATAATGAAAGTTGCGCGCTTAACTCTTCACAAAGCATTAGCGAAAAAAGATCTAAATTTTGATCAGTAGTGATTGATTTAAATGGGAATATGGCAATGATTGGATTTGTGTCGTCATGACGAGGCACGATGGGTCGCATACCTTCATTCCGATTATCATCCTTTCGAATAAACCGTGGAATATAACAGCCCTTCGGAATATCTATTATTAAAGAATTGTTTTGGCCGGTTGTTAAATAATATTCGTTGAGAATTCTCCTTAATCTTCCTGCATGAATACGCACAACGGCATCATCGTTAGAATTGAAATTAGCTGATCTGTTAAGCACATTTATGGCAATGGAATATTCCTTGATAAAATGCTGGTTTTCATTAAGTGTTTCCTCCACAATATATCTTAGAAATTTACTTAAGATAGGAGAGCTTTTTAATGATGTAAAGGTTAGAACAGATTCTAATTCGGTAAAAATTTCTTCATGGGTATTTTTTTTTACATTCTCCATGTAAGTTGCATTAAATGAGAATAATAGGATTAAAGTATGGTACTATAAAGTTAAATAATTTATTTTCATTTTATGATAAAATTAGCTTTTTTGTAAGAAAAAAGGTTTTAAAATAAGTTTTTTCCTTCATTTAACGGTTAAATTTAACGGTTTTTAACGCTTCTTCGATTATTGTGTTTTTTATATTTGACTGAATATCAGTATTTAATGAGAGGTAAAATGGCGATTCCCGAGAAATTATACAGCGAAAAACTTTTCAATTATCAAGAATCAATCAAAGTTTTGTATTTGGTTGATGATAATTTCAAAACTATATGCGATGATTATTGTTGCAGCAAAATCAATGTTGAAAAATACAGAAAAAAAATAGAGGAGGATTTTCATCTGAAAGTGGAGTACGAAAATCTGACTAAGGAACTTGAAGAGGAAATAGTACAATATATAGCAAAAAACATGGAATAAATTTTATGTAAAAGCAAGAAAACCCTTTAGAGCAAGTGGTCCATTTTAGTAAATAATCAAACAATTTTAAACCAATGTAATTATGAAAAGAATGTTTTTTCAAATGGCTAAGATTAGATATTTGGCCATTGTAATTTGTTTTCTTGCACTTAACTTAATTCAGGCTCAGGAAGACGAGGCTAAAAAAAGTATGGAGATCTATGGTTTTATCATGACCGATATTGGCTATAATTTTAATCAGATTCAGCCAGACTGGTATGATGCAGTTCGACCTACTAAATTACCGTCTTATGAAAACGAATATGGACCAGACGGCAATTATTATGCCTCTGTTCGTCAGACCAGATTTGGTATTAAAAACTATTTTGATACCGGAATTGGAGAATTGAAAACGACATTCGAATTCGAATTATATGGAACTGGTGTTGATGCAGGGCAAACCACTTTTCGTTTGCGTCACGCTTATGCCGAGTTAGGAAAATTTGGAGCCGGTCAGACGTGGAGCCCTTTTATGGATATTGATGTTTTTCCTAATACTTTAGAATATTGGGGTCCAACAGGAATGGTATTCTTCCGTAACATCCAAATACGCTATATGCCCATTCAGGGCGATACCCGTTTGACAATTGCATTGGAAAGACCGGGAGCAAGTGCTGATCAGGGAGTTTATGAAAACCGTATAGAACTTCAGGGCGTAAAAGGAAGGTTTCCGTTGCCGGATCTTTCAGCAGAATATCATCATGGATTTAACTGGGGATATCTGGAGTTAGCGGGTATTGTGAGAAAGATTGAATGGAAAGATCAAAATAACGATCAATTTGATTTATCCGGAGATGCTCTTGGCTGGGGATTGAACCTGAGTACCAATGTAAAACTTGGAAAGAGTACCGTTTTCAAAGGGCAGGTTGTGTATGGTGAAGGAATTCAGAACTATATGAACGATGCACCAGTTGATATTGGAATTGAGAATAATCCTGGAAATGCTGTAACGCCGGTAAAAGGTGTCGCACTTCCTTTGGTTGGTGTAGTTGCTTTTCTTGATCATTCGTGGAGTGAAAAATTCACCACCTCAATTGGTTATTCTATGATTGATATTGATAACTCTGATGGACAAACTCCTGATGCCTTCAAAAAAGGACAATATGTAGTTGGAAATATATTGTATTCTCCGGCAAAAAATTGTTTGGTGGGAGCTGAATTTCAATGGGGGGATCGTGAAAATTTTAGCGACGGATGGAGTACTTCTATATCAAAAGTACAATTCTCATTTAAGTATAACTTCTCGCAAGCATTCTACAGAAAAAACTAAAAAAAATAGCGCTCTAAAAGTTACCAAAAACTAAAAAACAAAATATCATGTGTAAAAAAATACATTATGTAATCCTCTTTGGATTATACATCAGCTTCCTTAGTGCTCAAACCCGAACTGAAAAAGATCTTTTGGGTGAGAAGCAAATTCCGAACAATGCTTATTATGGAGTTCAGACTGCGCGTGCTCTTGAAAATTTCCAAATCAGCGGAATGACAACACAATTTTATCCGGATTATGTAAAAGCTTTTGCGATGGTAAAATTGGCGGCTGCCCGTGCTAACGCAGAAGATGGCCGGCTTAAAAAAGACAGGCTCGCAGCTATAGAAAAAGCGTGTCAGGCTGTTATTGACGGAAAATATCACGATCAATTTCTGGTAGACTTGTATCAGGGTGGTGCAGGTACTTCGGCCAATATGAATGTCAACGAAGTGCTCGCCAATATAGGTTTAGAAATGAGCGGACATAAAAAAGGAGAATATCAATATTTAGAACCGCACGACGATTTAAATATGGGACAATCGACAAACGATGTTTATCCAACAGCGATTAAAGTGGCGCTATTATTACACAATGATAAATTGATAAAAGAAGCTGATTTGCTGGCCAAAGCATTTCATAAAAAAGGAGACGAGTTTAAAGACATTCTTAAAATGGGTCGCACCGAAGGACAGGATGCCGTACCAATGACAATGGGGCAGGAATTTCACGCTTTTGGGAATCAGCTTGACGCAGAAATTGCAGCTTTACGAAAAGTAGAAGTGTTTTTATGTGAACAAAATATGGGAGCGACAGCAATAGGAACCGGAATTACCGCTTCGCCAGGTTATGCTGAAAAGGTGGCCACGCATCTTGCTAAAATTACAGGAAAACCTATTGTGATGAGTAAAGATCTTATTGCTGCTACTTCTAGTCAACAGGGATTTGTACTTTATTCTTCAGCACTTAAAAGTATGGCAGTAGCCATGTCAAAAATAAGTAGTGACCTTATTTTTCTGGCCTCCGGACCACGTGCCGGGATATTTGAAATTAATTTGCCGGCACTTCAACCGGGATCCTCGATTATGCCGGGTAAAGTAAATCCTGTTATGCCGGAGTTAATGAATGAAGTTTGCTTTAAAGTAATAGGGAATGACCTGACTGTGACGCTTGCCGCGCATTCCGGTTTACTGCAATTGAATGCCTTTGAACCAGTCGAAGCTATAGCCATGATGGAATCACAAGGATTGTTTTTTAAAACATTTCCCTTATTCAGAAAAAATTGCATCGAAGGTATTACAGCAAATAAGTCAGTGCAAGACCATTATATGGAACGAAGTGTTGGTATTGTTACTGCTCTTAATCCGGTACTGGGTTACGAAAAAACAACAGAATTAGCAAAAGAAGCGCTTGAAACGAACAAAGGAATTCTCGAAATTATACGCGAGAAAAAATTGCTTACCGAAGATCAAATTAAAAAATTGCTTGACCCAGCTAGTTTAACCGGACAAAAATAAACCATCAACTAAAAATCTATATCATGAAATTAAACACAATTTTTTTTAAAAAAATATTGCTAATACTACTAATCTTAGTAAGTAATGCTATAATTGCCCAGGCAAAATCTAAAGTTCTAATTCTGGCAACAGGAGGAACCATTGCAGGATCTGCAGCAAGTGGTGTACAATCTGGTTATACTTCAGGACAAGTTACCATTGATGCGATGGTAAATGCAGTGCCGGATGCGATGAAGCTGGCCGATATCAAAGGCGAGCAGATTGCGAATGTAGGATCTCAGGATATGTCATTTGATATAATGATGAAAGTAGCCAACAGAATTAATGAACTGGCAAACAGCAAGGATGTCGACGGTTTTGTGATTACCCATGGAACGGATACTATGGAAGAAACAGGTTATTTTTTGAATTTGGTAGTAAAAACAGATAAACCAGTTGTACTGGTAGGTTCGATGCGACCATCGACTGCAATTAGCGCTGACGGACCTTTAAATCTTTATAATGCTATTGCTGTGGCTGCTGATCCTAAAGCAAAAGGGCATGGCGTACTTTTGGTTATGAACGACTGGATTCATTCTGCACAATCTTTAACCAAAGTGAGTACAACTGCTGTTCAGACTTTTATGTCCCCTATACGCGGACTGATAGGAACTACTTCCTACGGAGTGAATGATTTCTACCATTATCCTGATCAAAAATTTGGAAAAAGTTCTGAATTTGATGTGAAAGGGGTAACCACTTTTCCACGCGTTGATATTATCTATGCTGATGCCGATATGAAACCCGATTTAATCGATGCGTCAATTGAAAAAGGAGCAAAAGGAATTGTAATCGCAGGTGTTGGTAACGGAAATATGAATAAAGCTTCGCTTGATGCTTGTGCAAGAGCGAGTAAAAAAGGCATTATTATCGTGCGAAGTACGCGTGTTGCTACTGGATTAGTAGGGCGCAATGTAGAGTGCAATGATGACGAGTTAGGTTTTATTGCTTCTTATAATCTTAATCCGCAAAAATCCAGAATTCTATTGACGATAGCCTTACTTAAGCCTAGAAAACTGGATGAGCTTCAAAAAATATTCATGGAATATTAATACCTAAATTAATTTATTTTGAAAGCCAAAAAAGCGATATTATATTGTTTATCCCAACAGCAATTGCAGGTCGCTCTGATTGTTTTTGTAATGCTGCTTTTTCCTTGTCGTTCCTTCTGTCAGGATACACAAAAAACAGTGCCAGATGGAACCGAAGGCGACGTATTGCAAAAGGTAGATACAACCACGAAAAAAAAGTTGCCCTGGAATATGTTTGACACTAGTATTACAACAATCAAGTTGGGGGCCGGTTTTTTGTATGAATATGCTGGATATACCCAAAATGCAACAGCTAAAAGACAAATGGATTCGATTGGTAGTCCACTTAAATATGATTTTGATGTTCGTGATTTTAGGGTCCTAATAGGCGGCCAGCTCAAAACAAAAAGAACCATAACCTGGAAAGCCGGTTTTATGTATGATGGCGATGCGAAAGAATGGTACGTTCGGGAGTCAGGAGTTATGATTGCAACTCCAGAGATCTGGGGAAGTATTTTTATTGGTCGTACTAAAGAAGGTTTCTCACTTAGTAAAGTAATGAATGGTTACTCCGGAGAATCTTTAGAACGACATATGAATATTGACGCGATACCCATTCTAGGTGATGGTATAAAATGGCTTGGCTATCTTCCAAAACTAGGAATTGTGTGGAATATGGGGATTTTTGCAGACTGGCTTTCGCATAAGCAGGGATTTAGTACCTATAGTTGGCAATTTATAACGAGAGCTGCCTGGCTACCTATTCATTCAGAAGAAAAACAAACGACGCTTCACATTGGAGGTAATTTCAGAATTGGACAGCCGGAGGATAATATGATCAGACTTAAATCAAGACCCGAATCAAACACAGCTCCCATTTTTATAGATACAGGTACTTTTTCATCCAATCAGGGAACTTTTATTGGCTGGGAGATCTACTATAACAAAGGACCATGGCTATTTGGAACAGAATATAACTGGGAAATGTTTAATTCAAAAGAAAAAAACGATCCTGTTTTTCATGGGGGAGAAGTAATGATGAGTTACATTTTTACAGGAGCAAGCAGACCATATACAACGACAAGTGGTATTTATACCTTCATCCCGGTTAAAAAATCTGTTTTTCAGGGAGGAATGGGAGAAATCGAGGCTGCATTAAGATATTCGACCAATGAATTGAATGGGGGACTAATTGAAGGCGGGCGTTTCTGGAGAATAACGCCAACGGTAAACTGGTATCTCTCCGCAAACTTCAGATTTGAATTTGCTTATGGTTACGGAATATTAGACCGATATAGTTTGAAAGGGGCCACCCAGTTTTTTCAATCCAGAATTCAGATTTTATTGTAATAAATAGACATGTACTATTTAAAAATAAAGAAAAAATAAATCATTTCATTTTTAAAATTGTTTTTTAGTTGATATAGCGAAAGGGGTTTTATTGCAATAATGCTAATAAAGCCTATTTCGCTATATGTTTAGTGGTATTTGGGGATACCCTAAAACCTGTAAAGTTGCTGCTTTACAGGTTTTTTTTGGAGTTTAATAGTCCAAAAAAGCAGCTGCTATTTTTGATGTATTTTTAAAATATGGGTTTGATGAACTCTTGTGTTTAATTTCTTTCATATTTATTTATTATAAAAAAATTGAAGGATAAATTTTGAGATTACCATTTCGAAATCTTTTAAATATTTAGTAAGATTTCATACTCAAAATGTTGTGCTGCACCAAAAAATGAAAGACTACGCAACTTTTGATAAATCAGTTTTAAAGGCTGGTAAAAAATGATGATTGTGAAATTTGGCTTAACAAAATAATCTTCAATTTGAATAAAATATATTTGGCTGTTGCTTAAGATAAAACAATCAAAAAGAACTGAAGTTGTTGGTAAAGACCAAATTAAAAATATATGAATTATTTTATTATGTTTGCCGAAACATACCTTTTCAAAACAAAAACAATTGTCAAATTCGGATTTAAATTACGACTTTATTTTAATAGATCGCTTACGCAATGGTGATGAGTCAGCATTGACCGAATTGTATAATAAATTTTGGCAATCTTTATTCGTTTCTTCTTATAATGTATTAAAAGATAAGGAGCTGTGTGAAGATATCATTCAGGATATCTTTATGAATATTTGGCACAATCGCGAAAAACTTGAGATTAACATTTCCTTAAAAGGCTATATGTATGCCTGCGCCCGTTATCAGGTTTTTAATCAGTTCAAAAAGAATAAAGACAAAATTCATGTCGAATTATTTGATGATATTGATAAGCGTTTTCAGCATGCAACTCCTGAAACACAATTGATGCACGAAGAATTAGTGCAGCAGATTAATGCTATCGTGGATACACTTCCTGAAAAATGCCAATTAGTTTACAAATTAAGCAGAGAAGAGCAATTGAGTCATAAAGAAATTGCGGAACGTCTGGACATTTCTACAAAAACGGTCGAAAATCATATTACAAAAGCGCTTCACACCATTCGTTTATCAATGGGAAGTTCTGCCAGTATGGCTATGGTTTTATGGCTTTCAAAAAATCTCATTAAATAACTACAGTTTTTTAAGTTAGAAAAGGTTGGTAAAATTTAGGGTACTGTTTTTTGAATGGTAAAATGAATATTTTCCTATTTTTTTTGATGTTTTCAATAAAAAAAACAATAAAAATAAAAAAAAGTATCATCTCGACTAGGGGGTATATGCCTTTTTGTATACTTAAGTAGTATATCTCCCAGATTAATATTAAAGAAAAATGAAAAAAGAAGAATTTTTGGAATTACTAAACAGATACCTTTCTGGTGAAACCAATTTGGAGGAGAATAAAGTACTGCTGAATTTTTACGAAAGTTTCCAGACTAATGAAGAGTGGGATGAAACGTTAGGTTCTAAAGAAGAGTTGCAGAACAAAATGTTGAACCGAATTCACAATACATTGAAAGCTGAAGAGGTCAAGGTTATTCCGATGAAGCCATTCTATACCCGAACTAGTTTCAGGATTGCTGTGGCTGCTTCTGTGGCAATGCTTATTTCTATTTCTCTATTGTTTAATACAGATAAAAATGTAAAAGGAAATATACCCGCTGTTGCCAGCAAAAATATTTTGGTAGGAAGTGATAAAGCGACATTGACTTTAGAAGACGGTTCTGTTATTGCTTTGGAAAAAGGAAAATCGTATGCAACCGGAAATGTTTCAAGCAATGGAGAAAAACTAATCTATAATTCACAAAATAAAAATCAGGCAATTGCCAATAACTTTTTAACGATTCCGAGAGGAGGACAGTTTTTTGTGCAATTAGGAGATAGCACCAAAGTTTGGCTGAATTCAGAATCGCAATTAAAATATCCGGTTGCTTTTGTTGATGGAGAAACTCGACAAGTGGAACTACTTTATGGAGAAGCTTATTTTGAAGTATCACCAAGTACGAAACACAAAGGCTCAAAATTCAAAGTAAAAACACAATTGCAGAATGTTGAAGTTATTGGAACCCAGTTTAACATCAAAGCCTATAAAGACGAAACCAACATTTATACGACTTTGGTTGAAGGTAAAGTAGCGATTAGCAACGCAAAAAACAGAGAAGTTTTGGCGCCAAGCCAGCAATCAAAAATAAGTTTAAATAGTTCTGATATCAGTATTTCGACTGTAGATGTTTATAACGAAACTTCATGGCGAAAAGGTCTTTTTGTATTTAAAAGTATGACTTTAAAAGATATTTCAAAAGTATTGTCACGCTGGTATGATGTTGATATTGACTTTGCTGATCCGGCTTTAGGAAATGTAAAATTTAATGGAGTATTGAATAAAAATCAAAAACTCGAAGATATATTAACAACCATCAAGAATATTAATTTTATTACTGCCTATGAAATAAAAGACAACAAAGTAATATTGAAATAATAAGAAAAAGGGATTGAAGTTTAGACTTCCGACGGTACCGCACTTCATCCCTTTCTGTGTATTAATCAGTAAGTCAATTTTAACAACCAACCAACCAATTAACATGTAAATTTATGAAATTTAAATTAACCGACGCTCTTTTTTATTTTAGAAAAGGGCTAATTATTAACATTATGAGAACTTTTATTTTCTTGTTTTGCACTGCAATTTTTGGTTTTTCGCCGGCAAATCTTTTCTCTCAAAATGTTAAAGTTGTAATCAACGCTGATAAAACGGTAACAGTTGACGAAGTTTTTGACATTATCAAACAACAAACGAATTATACGTTTATTTATCAGGAAGATTTATTTAAAAAATTACCTAAAGTTCACCTGAAAAAAGGTAAAATCAGAGTAAACGAATTGCTTCAGGCGAGTTTTCCGAGTAAAGATTTTAATTTCAGTTTTACCAATGGGAATACCATTTTAGTAAAAGAAATTCCTGCGGAAAAAGTGGTTGTTTTTCAATCAAAATCGATCGAAATTAAAGGGATTGTGACTAATGCTAAAAAAGAACCCCTTCCGGGAGTTAACGTAAAAGTCAAAGGAACAAATGCAGTGGCTCAAACAGATTTTGATGGAAAGTATACCATTATAGCACCAAATGACGGAATTCTGTTATTTACATTTATTGGATACAAAGCTGAAATTATTGCTGTAAACAACAGACCAAATATTAACATTGTACTTGCGGAAGAAACCAAACAACTTGAAGGAGTTGTAGTAAATACGGGAGTTACAGTACGTAAAAAAGAATTAATTACCGGAGCCGTAACCATTTTTAGAGGAGAAGAATTAAGACAGGTTTCTACTCAAAATGCTGTTCAGGCTTTAAAATCTTTAGACCCTTCCTTTATTGTATTAGATAATAATTTAGTAGGTTCAAATCCGAATGTTTTGCCAACTATTGAGGTGAGAGGGCAAACGAGTTTAACTTCAAATCAGGTAGATAGCCAGTTTAGAGACGATCCGAATCAGCCTTTGTTTATTTTGGATGGTTTTCCAACAACGCTGCAGCAGGTTGTCGATTTAGATATAAATAGAATTGCGAGTATCACTTTATTGAAAGATGCGGCTTCTACAGCTTTATATGGTTCGCGTTCAGCAAATGGAGTAGTGGTTATTGAAACCAATAAGCCTATTCCGGGAAAACTGCAATTTTCATACGTATATAATTCCTCTTATGAAGTTGCAGATTTAAGTGTTTATCATTTAATGAATGCAGAACAAAAACTAGAATTTGAAAGACTTTCAGGTGCTTTTTATGCAGGCGATGGAGCGACTCCCGCTACGCAATACAAATGGGATCAAGTGTATAATAATCGTCTTGCAGATGTACGCCGTGGTGTAAATACATATTGGTTAAACGAGCCAATTCAAATGGGAATAACTTCAGGACATAGTTTGTCATTTGGCGGTGGATCAGAGGAATTTAGGTTTAATCTTGCCGGAAATTACAAAACAAAATCGGGTACAATGAAAGGCTCTGAGCATAACACCTGGGGATATAATGGTTCATTGACGTACAAGAAAAATAAACTAAGTTTTAATAATAATTTCTTTGTTTCGGGAGCAGACAATAATGAATCGCAATATGGTTCTTTTGAAACCTGGGCAAAAGCCAGTCCTTATTATCCAAAATATAATGAGAACGGAGTTATAACACGTTACATGGATGGTACTTCTTTGCCAATACCAGAGAAACAGCCAATCATTGTAAATCACGCTATTAATCCACTATATAATGTGTTTTTGCCTAGTTATGATAAATCGAATGACTTTAATTTCACGAATAATTTTGCTATTAATTATGATGTGAATTCACATATTAGAACTACAGGAGCCATATCTGTTTCTCAGCTTAATACTTATGCAACAACATTCGTGTCTCCTGATGATACTCAGTTTATTAATAACATCGCAACAGAAAAAGGAACTTACAACAGAAATGAAATCTCAAGAAAAAAATGGGAAGCTAATCTTGGAGGAACTTATTCAAACGTTTTTAATAATGTTCACTCTTTAAATTATACCATCAGAGCATCAGGGAGAGAAGCAAAAAATACGGCTTATGGTACTGATTTAATTGGATTTCCAAGTGGAGTTCAGGGGATTCCGGAGTTTGCTTTTGGATATAAACCAAACGGTAAACCATCATCCTTGTCAGAATTGGTGCGAAGTGTTGATTTAACAAACCAGGTGAATTACGCTTACGATAAAAGATTTTTGTTCGATTTCACACAAACAATGTCCGGAGCAACAAATTTTGGGACCAATAAAAAATATTCACCTTATTGGGGGATTGGTTTTGGATGGAATTTGAATAATGAATTCAAAATGAACGAGGATATTGTAAATATCTTAAAAGTACGTGCAAATATCGGTCAAACCGGAAATCAAAATTTAGTGGGGTATGCCTCTTATGATGTTTATGCCTACGATCCAAATACCAATATTTTTGGAGCAGGTTTAGGAATCTCACAAATTGCAAATCCAAATTTAGAGCCTCAAAGAACAAAGGATTTATCGTTAGGATTAGATTTGGCAATGTTCAGAAACAGGTTAACGGCTACTTTTGGCGCATACAGACGTCAGACTTCACCACAGATTGTGGCGATCGATCTTGCCGCTTCGACAGGTGTAACTGCTTATCCTTTAAATGTTGGTTATTTGACAACCAGGGGTTTAGAGATAAAAATAAATTACAATTTCATTTACGATTTAAGAAATAACTTTATTTGGGGCGTAGGTTTAATGTCCGCATCCGGAGATAATAAATTAGGCGGATTCAACAATGCATTATCATCTTTAAATGATGCAGCTCAAAAAACGACAAGTCTAACAAGATATTATGACGGAGCGAGCAGCAATGATCTTTGGGCAGTTCCATCTTTAGGAATTGATCCTGCAACCGGAAGAGAGGTTTTCTTGAAGAAAAACGGACAGACGACTTTTACTTTAGATAAAAAAGATGAAGTTGTGATGGGGAATTCAAGAGAAACTGCAACAGGCGTTGTTTCGACAAACTTGGCTTACAAAGGTTTTAGTTTTGGATTGTTCGTACGTTACAGTTTTGGTGCTGAGAGATTCAACTCCGCTTTATACAACAAAGTAGAGAACATTGCGAAGAGTAATATTTTTGATAACCAAGATGAGAGAGCCTTTACAGATCGTTGGACAACACCAGGGCAACTGGCAGAATTTAAGGCTATTGGCTTAACAAACGCCACACCAATATCATCAAGATTTATACAAAAAGACGATTATGTTTCTGGTGAATCTATCCGTTTGGGATACAGATTTACCGATCGCGCTTGGCTAAAAAGAGCAGGCTTAACTGCATTTGGATTTAATGCATTAGCAAACGAATTTTTCAGAGTTTCCTCTTTAAAAGCAGAACGTGGTATCGATTATCCTTTTTCAAGAATCTATTCAATTAGTTTAAACGTATCATTTTAATAATTATGAAAAAGCATCTATATAAAATTACATTCCTTTTTTTAGTATCCCTGGCGGCTGGCAGCTGTAGTGATTTTTTGGAAGTAGTACCACAAGATCAGATTTTAGAATCCCAAACCTATAGTTCAGAGGCGGGAGTTCAAAATGTACATAACGGGCTTTATCTTCAATTGTCTTCAAGAAGCCTTTACGGACAACAGCTTACCATGGATGCTGTCGAGATTTTGGCACAGCAATACAACATCTCCGGAACTCATTACCAAGCCTCAATGGCAACATATGCTTACGCCGAAAAAACGCCAAAAGCAACATTGTCAGGTATTTGGGAAAAAGCATATACGACCATTCTATCTTCAAATAAATTTTTAGAAAGCATAGACGAGCATGCGGGAGTTATCTCTGTCGAAAAAGCCAATCTGTTAAAAGGAGAGGCGATTGCCATTCGTGCGATGCTTCATTTTGACATGCTGCGTTTATTTGGGCCAATTTACAAAGTCGCTCCCGGAGATCCTTCAGTTCCTTATTATGATAAGCCCGTAACCACCAGTAATCCGATTTTGCCAGCTAAAGAAGTAGTCGCAAAAGTACTTGCTGATTTAGATTTGTCTTTAAGCTTGTTGACAAAAGACCCGATATTGACCGTGGGAAAATATGCGGCCTCATCAGCATTTGATGGTAATCCGTATTATGCTGCAAATCGTGGACAAAGAATGAATTATTTAGCCGTAAAATGTCTAAAAGCCCGCGTTCTTTTATATTCGGGAGATAAAGTTGGAGCATCGACGGTAGCAAATGAAGTGATTGCATTTACGAAATCAAATCAATTTTTTCCCTGGACACCATTTTTAGAAGCCACAAATGCTGCTAATCCTGACCGAACTTTTTCTTCAGAAAATTTCTTTTCATTAAGTGATTACACTCTATATACGAAACAGAAAGATTTATTCGATTCCAGCTTAGATGATTTCACCATATATGCTCCGTTATTGAGCCGATTAACAGCTGTTTTTGAATCTAATGATAATGATTACAGAAGCTTACCAAGTTGGAAAATTCCGATTGTTGGCGGAAAAACCCAGAAAACTTTTTTTAAATATGAAGATGTAACCGATAAAACAAAACTTTTCCGTTTGCAGATTCCTATGCTAAAACTTTCAGAAATGTATTTGATTGCGGCCGAAACTGCTCCGGTTCCTGCTGATGGAATTGCTTTTTTGAATACACTTCGTTTTAACCGTGGTTTGACAAATTTGGCAGCGACGGCAGTTGTAGCAACAGAAGTTACAAAAGAGTATAAAAAAGAATTTATGGGCGAAGGTCAATTGTTTTTTTACTACAAAAGAATCAATTCAGCTACGATTCCACTTGGTTCAGCTGCTTCTGGTAACGTGACAATGGGACCACTTCAATACGTTTTGCCATTGCCGGATTCTGAGATTAATTTTCAATAATTTAAAAAAGTAAACATGAAAAAAATATTCATTTTAAATATTGTTTTTTTAGCCTTTTTGAGCCTTACATCATGTAATCAGGAAGAAATACAAACATACTCAGGCACAGATAATATTTATTTTTCGCCTTCAGTGTACCCAATTACGGCACTTAGAATATTAACAGACAGCGTAGGAGTAAGTTTTGCATTAGAGAAACCCGTAATTATCGAGAAAACATATAAAATTCCGATTCGTGTTCAGGGTAAATTAAGTGATGCCGATAGAAAAGTGAAAGTGTCAATTGATCCTTCATCTACAGCTGTTCAGGGAACACATTTTAAACTTCCTGACAATATAGTAATGCATGCCGGAAGAGAAGTAGATACCATTGAAGTGAAATTCTTTAGAACTCCGGAAATGAAAAACAAAAGCTTCTTGCTTGTTTTAAATTTAGAAGAAAATGAAGCGTTTACTACTAAAATGGAAAGCACCGTTACAAATGTTTTAACAAAAAAAACAATGAGCCATGTTCGTTTTAAATTATCTATTGATGATAAATTAACACAGCCTCCTGGTTGGTTTACTACTTATTTGAGCACTTTTTCAGCCAAAAAATTCTTTTTAATGTGTGATTTGATTCATTTAGAGCCGGAGATGTTTAACCAAAAACTGGGATCACCTGGTTTGGCGATTGCAGATATTCAGTATTACGGCAATTTTATGAAACGCTACCTCGCAGATCAAAAAGCAATGGGGAATATTATTTATGACGAAAATGGTACTGAAATGTTCTTCCTATAAAAATCATTCTAATTTTAAAAATTCAACAAAATGTTAGAAAAAATAAAAATAAAATTTACAGTAATAATGCTTATTCTCTTGGGTTGCAGCTGTGCGAATGATGAAGGGAATTATGATTATACAGCTATAAACGAATTGAAAGTAACTGGAATTCAAAAAGAATACACAGCCTATAGCGGAGAAAATTTTAAAATAACACCAGAATTAAATCCAACCCAAGATGACGGAACAGATCCTGATCGTTATACTTATGAATGGGTTGCAGCAAATCCTGTTAAACTGGGAGCAGAGGCTAAAATACTGTTTGCAACAACTAAAAATTTGGATGGGCTATTAAAGTTGCCGCCAGCACAATACAATGTTTACTATTTCATTAAAGATAAAGTAACAGGTGTAAAATGGCAACAAACTCCTTTTGTATTAAACGTGGTTTCATCTATTTATGAAGGATGGCTGGTAATTGGCGATGTTAACGGAAAAGCGCGTTTAGACATGGTATCCATTATTCCGGGTGTTGCACAACCGCGCATTATTATTGATGTTTTAGATGCGTCGGGTTCAGCATTAAAGTTGACAGGAAAAGCGGTCGATGTAGAGTGTTTCAATCAGCCATTTGTTACTCCAATTATCTACGGAGTTTATGTAACGGCTTCAGAGAGTGGTACAGCCAGATTAGACCCGGATTCATTTGGATGGACATTGTCTCAAAATATTGCCTACGAAACTGTTGGAGGCGCGCTTCCAACTAATTTTGGAGTCGACTTTATGAAATCTCCGTTAGCAGGGCAAAATTTTCTTTACAGCAAAGGTGATATTTATGCTTTATACAGAACATTTCAATTTAAATATGGTTTGCCTCAAAACAAACTTGATACCGAAACTAAGAACTTTTACGCAGCCCCTTTTATAGCTGAAAATTTTGGTTCAAGCGGTGCTCCAATTTTTTATGATCGTGATAAACGCCGTTTTATACGTTACGAAATGTCAAAAGGTACTTGTTCAATGATGCCAACAGTAACACCTTCGGCAAACTCTATAGATTGGAATAATACCAATAGTGATTTGGTTTTTATGACCACTTCAGCTTTTAATTTTGGTGAAAATTTCGCAGTACTAAAAGATATTACGACTGGTAAATTTAATCTATTGCGTTTCACTACTGCACTTGCACAAGTTTATTACAAAGAAATTCTCAATGCGCCAGATTTTGATAAAGCGACCAAGTTTGCCGTAAGCCCAGATTCGGGATATTTGTTTTATGCCGTTGGAGGAAAATTATATGAGTACGATAACGGAACGCAAAAAGCCAAGTTAATGCTCGACAAAGGTGCTGATGAAATTACTTTTATAGATTTTAATGCAAGATCCAAAACCTTTGCCAAAAAGTTAATAGTTGGAAGCTACGGAACCACAGGAACATTAGAATTATATACTGTTCCGCCAGTTAACGGAAATTTAATTCTTGACAATAGTTACACCGGTTTGAGCAAAATTGTTGATGTCGCTTACCGATTACGATAACCTAAAAAAAAATAAAAGCCGAATGTTGAAAGACACATTCGGCTAAACCCAAAAAACACATTTTTATGATACGTATTTTAAAAATTGCAAGTGCATTTTTGCTGCTTGCCTGTCCTTCTATTGCCTTAAAAGCCCAGACACAATCTACAGATGAGAGCTGGGAATTGGTTAAAAAACAAGCTGTTGCCGAAAAGAAATTGATATTTGTCGATTTGTATTTTACAGGCTGCATGCCTTGTGCCAAAATGGATAAAGAAGTATTTCCGGACCCAAAAGTTACAGAAATTCTAAGCTCTGATTTTGTCACTTTCAAATCGGATATTATGAAGGAAGAAATCGGAAAAAAACTTTGCATGAAATATGGCGTAACCGGTTTTCCAACCTTCTTATTAATTAATTCCGATGGAAAAGTAATTGATATCGCAGCAGGTTTTCAGCCAGTCGATCAATTCACAGCATTGCTTCAAAATGCAAAAGATGGCGCAAAAAAGGGAAATTTCAAGAAATATAGCACTAAGATTGATGTAAAAGACTATCCGGAATTTTATGAGCAAGCGTTTATGGCTGGTAAAAGAAGCGTGCCTTTTGAAGTGTTGGATGGTTATTTGAAATCTAAATCAATATTAGATGAAGTTCCATTTGTAATTGTTACCGGATTAAGAGTAGGGAATCAATACGATGATTTATTTCTAAAAAATGCCAATCAATTATACAATGATTATGGAAAATCTAGTGTTGCCAATCACGTATTTGGCATTTTAATGAAAAAGAAAAAAGAGTTTGAAAAAACCAACGATCTGGCTTCATTCAAAAAACTAATCGATCAGTATAAAACACTTTATACTCCTGAAGAATGGACAAGATTTGAAGGTTTTTTACTGAAAGATTTTGGTGTTGTTAAAGCATCAAATAGCACCTATACATTGCAAAAATAATTTTAAATGAAAAAAATATTGATGTTTCTGATGCTGTTTATTGCTTTTTTGGCGAATGCCCAAAAGAGCGATATTCCGCAGCTTGTTAAAGCCTTCGAACAGTCATTTCAAAAGAAAGATTACAACAGTTTGAAAGATCTTTTAGCGCCGCAGTTTAATGTTGGAGCGGGAGACTCCTCTTCAAATGAATTTTATCTGACAAGTATTTTTAATGCTTTTCCGGTATTGGATTCTTTACAAATTGGAAAATCTGCTGTAGTTAAAAATGAAACCCGTGTTTCCGTCGATTTTTACTTTAAAGGACAGGAAAAAAAGGCATCAGAAATAGTTTTCAATCCAGAAAATAAAATACTGTATGTGACTTTTTTTGACCGATTATACAGAGTTGACCGAAATGCAGCTGTTCAAAAATTAGCCAGTATTCCGTTTGAAATAATCGAAAATGGAATTGCTATCAAAATAAAATTAAACAAGTCGGAACGCGAATTTTTAATGCTTTTTGATACCGGAGCCGACGGAATGGCTTTGAATCCCGACAGTGCTTACAAAGCTGGAGTTGTAGTAACAAAAAGCAAAACAGCATCGGTCGTTGGAGGAAGCAAGCAAGTACAGTATTCTGCTGATAACACCATTTATATTGGAAATCAGATTCTTAAAAATCAAGGACTTGTTATTTTTCCAAAAAGCGGTGTTTATGACGGTATATTCGGCGCCAATTTATTACGCAATTACATCACAAAAGTAAATTTTGACACCAAGACTATCGATTTATACAATTTTGGAAATTATGTGTACGACGGCAAAGTAAAACCGTTAGTTTTTGATTATAAAACCGGATTGCCAGTTGTCAAATTGAGCTTGACTCTTGAGGATAAAAAAACAGTCGAAGGCAATTTTACATTTGATACCGGCGCGGGTTACAATTTGATTGCTTTTGGACCTTTTAATCATAACAATAATTTACAGCAAAGTGTGACACCAGAATTCACGTCGACAAATTTCAGTCTAGGACATCAAACGCAAATTATTGGAGGAGAAATTCCGAAAATATCGATTGCCGGAAATGATTTTTCGAACATAACAATCGCAGTGCAGGAATATCAGGAAGAGAATAAAAACTGGGCTTCCGCGGATGGATCTCTCGGTTTCGAGTTAATCAGGCGTTTCAATTTTACAATCGATTTATTGCACAAAACGGTTTATTTAGAACCCAATAAAAGCTTTAAAAGACCTTCGTCTTTTTATCTGTCAGGACTTGATTTAGATTTTGACGAAGAAAATAATCTGATTATAAAGAAAATTATGAACACCGAAAATGAAGATTTAAAAAAGATTCAGCCAGGTGCCAAAATAACACAAATCAACGATTTTGAAATTACCGATTTGCGCAACCCCGAAACTATTAAAAAACTAAAAAACAACAAAGAAACTAAAGATTTTATCATCGAACAGAACGAACAATCTGTGAGAATCTCACTTTAATCAAAAAACAAAAAATTATGAAAAAACACACTATCTACCTACTTCTAATTGCCATTTTTATTGGGCAGTTCAGTTTTGCTTCAGCTGCTTCTGAGTATGCTGTTATTAAAGGAACAATCGATATTCCTGATGCCAAAATCAAAGAAATCACAATCTACAATGCCGAAGAAGGAAAACCCGCTGTAGCTGCAACTGCAAAAGTAAATTCCTTAGGCGAATTTGGGTTTATGCTGCCAATTACAACTTCTGGATTTTACTATGTTGATTTCGGACAAATGAAAAGCAGAAAGCAATTAATTCGTTTGTATTTAGAACCAAAATTGGATATTAATATTGCAATCAGTAAAGATACTTACGCTTTAAGCGGAAAAAATGTAGGTCAGAATGCCTTAGTTCAGAAAGCAAATGATATTTACAATGAATTTGCTGTTTTTGCACAGCTAGGAGGTAATATTACTTATTTAGATTTTTATCCGTGGATTGATGGTGGTGTGGCAAGAGCTAATGCATTTTCGAAAACCATTAATACCAAAGACGCTTCGTTTAATAAACTATTGAAATTAGCAGTTGCAACTGATGTTGAGGAATTAAGTTATTTCTTTTTTAGAATGCCACGAACTGCGTTTCCTGAAAAAAACGATCGTCCGGCAATTATAAAAACGTGGCAGACAGACAAAAAATTTACAGATCCTGATTTGTTAAAATTGGCAAATGGAGTTTCAGAAATGTCAAATTATTTCATGTATATTCATATTAATGCTGAAGGTCCAGCGAAACGTTTTGATATGACAGAAGCCATCACCCATATTACAGATCCAACTTTGAAAGATGTTTACTTGCGTGATGCAATAGCTACTTCGAGAATGAAAATCGAAGAATACGAAAATATAGCACCAGCTATCAAACCATATATGATTTCTGATGCAAGTAAATCATTCTTAGTTGAATACGAAAAAGTACTTCATAAAAGCGTAGGTCAAAAAGGATTGGAATTCAGTTATAACGACATCAACAATAAACCAGTTTCATTTTCAGATTTTAAAGGAAAATACGTTTACATCGATTTATGGGCAACTTGGTGCGGACCTTGTAAAGCAGAAATTCCATACATGAAAAAAATCGAAGAAGAATATCATGACAAAAATATTGTGTTCGTAAGTCTTTCACTAGACAAAGCAAAAGACAATCAAAAATGGAAAGATTTCGTAAAGAAAGAACAGTTGCAAGGAATTCAACTTATGGCTGATAAAGATTTTAGTTCTGATGTTGCCAAAAATTACGAAGTGAATTCCATTCCGAGATTTTTATTATTTGATCCAAAAGGAAACATCATCAATGCTGATGCTTTAAGACCTTCAAGTCCAGAATTAAAAGTACAGCTGGATAAATTATTGAAGTCATAATTAACTAAATTATTAAACACATAGAAACATAGATTTATAAGTAAGACTTAATTATGTATCTATGTGTTTGATATTCAGAAACTAAAAATTAAAAAAGAAATATATAATGTTTAAAAAACACAAATCTGCCTTTGTTTTATTGCTGGCAATTGGAAATATTTTCGTTTCAAATGCTCAAAATTTCAAAGCAAATGACGCGATTGCGGTCAATCAGAAAATAAAAAAAGGAGTATTGCCAAACGGAATGACGTATTATATTTATGCGACAACGGTAAATAAAAATACAGCCAGTTATTATATCATTCAAAACGTAGGTTCAATTTTAGAAAATGACCAACAAAAAGGTTTGGCGCATTTTCTGGAACACATGGCTTTTAACGGAACCAAACATTTTGAAGGAAAAGGAATTTTAAACACACTTGAAAAACAAGGAGCTGTTTTTGGCAAAAATATCAACGCTTACACGAGCACAGACGAAACAGTTTACAATCTGGATAATATTCCGTCAAAAGATGGAGGAGTAGTTGATACGTGTCTATTGGTTTTGCACGATTGGTCTAATTTCTTGTCTTTAACAAACGAAGAAATCGATGCTGAGCGCGGTGTAATTACAGAAGAATGGAGAACAAGACAAAATGCAGGAGCCCGTATTTACGACCAGCTTTCGCCATTTTATTACAACAACAGTTTGTATACTTATCGCAAACCAATTGGTGACATGCAAATTGTCAAAAACTTTGATTATCAGACATTAAAAGATTTTTACAAAGATTGGTATCGTCCGGACTTACAAGCGATTGCCATCGTTGGAGATATTAATGCCACAGAAATTGAAGAAAAAATAAAGAAGCTTTTTGCAGATATTCCGGCGCCTTCAAATCCTAAAAAACGTATTGAAATCGCCATTCCGGACAATGATAAAGCAACTTCTAAATTGGCTTTGGATAAAGAAATATCTTCTGCAAGTATCATTTTTATGATGCGTCGTAAAGCAGAAAAACCAGACCATAATTTTGCTGATTTTGAAAAATCTACGCAGCGTAACGTTGCATTTTCATTGATTAATAACAGATTACGTGAAATCGCACAAAAAGAGGATTGTCCTTTTAAGAGTGCGCAAATTGGAACTCAGAGTTTTAGTCGATTAAATGATATTTCATTCGCTAGTATTTCGCCTAAACCAAACCAACAGCAGGCTGCTTTTACCGCAGTTATGAACGAATGGATACGTGCTTCTAAATTTGGATTTTCTAAAGGAGAAATAGAAAGAGCCGTTGCCGATAGAATTTCAACTTATGAAAATTATGTAGAAAAGATAAACGAGATTTCGCATAAAAGCGTGATTGAAATGGTGAAAAGTGATTATTTAAAACATGAAATCATCAACGATCCTGTGCAAGAACTTGAAATGGAAAAAGCGGCTTTAAAAAATATAGATACCGCAATCCTTCAAAAACAACTTACTGAATTGTACTCGGAAAACAATAGAGTAGTTGCAGTTACAGGAGTTGAAAACGAAAATAACCTAACGCACGAGCAAGCTTACGAAATCATAAATAAAGCCGAAAACGACCCTACTTTAAAACCGTATGTAGACACTTTTGTAGCTCAAAGCTTAATGGGGGATACCGTTTTAAATCCTGGGAAAATTGTTTCAGAGCAAAAAACGACAGCAATTGATGCAACGACTTATGTGCTGAGTAATGGCGTAAAAGTGCATTATAAATTTGCAGACAAAAATAAAAAGGAGGTAGAATTAAAAGCGGAAAGTTTTGGCGGAACTTCTTTGTATGATCCTCAGGATATTCCTTCGGCAGATCGTGCAACAAGTCTTGCCATGATGTCTGGGATTGGAGTTTTCAAGAATACAGATTTAGAAAAAGTACTGAAAGGGAAAACTGCAAATACCAGCGTTTCGATCCAGTCTTTGACAGAAATGGTTTCAGGTTCTGCAAATGTGAAAGATATTGAGACCATGATGCAATTAGTTTACTTACGCTTTCAAAAACCAAGATTTGATGCTGATATGTTTTCATTGATGAAACAAAGATTAGAAAATGGCTTAAAAAACAAAGAAAAAGATCTTAATGCAAAAATGCAGGATAGTTTAACGGTTGCTATTTATGGTAAAAATAATCCAAGAGTACGTCCGGTAGATCAGAAATATATTGACGATTTGTCTTTCGATAAGATGAAATCAATTTATGAGAATCGTTTTTCGGATGTGTCTAATTTTGAATTTTATATAGTTGGAGATGTGACTCCCGAGGTTCTAAAACCTTTACTTGAGAAATATATTGCAAGTATAAATGGTATTAAACGTGATGAAAAGTTTAAAAACAATAGTCCAAAATGGATTTCTACCAAAATCGATAAGGATATTTTTATCAAAATGGAAAATCCAAAGAGTACCGTGAGAATTGTATATCAGGAGGAACGCCCTTATTCGCAAAAAAATAGAATTACTGCCGCTTTTTTAGGTGATATTTTAACGTTGAGATATACTGAAAGTCTGCGTGAAAAAGAAGGCGGAACGTATGGTGCGCAAGTAAAATGTGCGATGGAAAAATTACCGGTTCCAAAAGTAAATCTTCAGATTTCATTTGATTGTGATGCTGCCAAAGTGGAGCATTTATTACCGATAGTATATCAGGAAATTGAGAAAATTAAGAAAGGGGAAATTGTTGCAGGAGATCTGGAGAAAACCAAAACTAATTATATAAAATCAAGAGCAGACAGCAAAGATTTTAATAGTTACAGTATGGATTTGATGACCAATTATTTCAAGAACAATTACAATATGGAGGACCCTAAAAATTACTTTGATATTGTAAATAATATGAGCAAAAAAGATATTCAGGACTTCGCGATTTCTTTCTTTAGCAAAGCCGATGCTTCAGAAGTAGTGTTTAAACCGCTTCAATAGTCTTCAAATTTTTTTATAAAAGTGTTTAATTTGTTTTTCCTATCAATAAATATTTTGAATTAGTAAGCGAGATAAGCTGTATAGGAAATATAAGAGGGCTGTTTTTTGCTATTCAGCCCTCTTTTTTTTAAAATTTCACCCATGAACAAGAACCTGTTTTTAGTAAGTCTGCTATTGTTTTTTTCAATGATGGCGGAGGCTCAGATATACAATCCCATCAAGTGGAAAGCCAGTGTAAAGAAAATTTCAGACACTGAATATGAATTAAATGCTCAGGCTGTAATCGAAAACGGCTGGCATTTATACAGTCAGATTGTGGCGGATGGAGGACCAATTCCAACTCATTTTACCTTTTCTAAAACTCCTGATTTTCAATTAATTGAAAATGTAAAAGAAGAAAAGGGAAAAACGATCAATGATCCCATTTTTAAGTTGCAGATTAAATTTTTTGAAAAGGAAACTTCTTTTAAACAGCTTATAAAAGTTAATAGAAACAAACCTTTCAAAATCAAAGCTGAAGTGGAGTTTATGGTTTGCAATGACGAAAATTGTCTGCCTCCAACTTATGATGAATTGGAGTTTAATGTGAATCCAACAATTCAGCCAATTGTTGATAAAACGATTCCGGAAGCTATCACCGAAGTTGGCAGGATTGATTCTTCAGCTTCAATTGAAATTAAAGCAGATACAGTTTCGGAAAAAAAACCTGTTTTGCCAATAAAAACTGCGGCTAAAAAGAAATTGCACCAACCGAAATTAGATAGTTTGTGGACGATTTTTATATTGTCTTTTTTCTCTGGTTTTGCCGCCTTATTGACACCTTGCGTGTTTCCTATGATTCCAATGACAGTCAGCTTTTTTACCAAACAAAGTAAATCGAAGTCACAGGGAATTAGAAAAGCCATTTTTTACGGAATTTTTATTATCACAATCTACATTTTTCTTGGGGCTGTCGTAACCTGGGCTTTTGGAGCCGATTCACTAAATGCGCTTTCAACTAATGTTTGGTTCAATGTGATTTTCTTTTTGTTATTGCTGTTTTTTGCCTTTTCGTTTTTGGGCGCTTTCGAAATTATGCTTCCCAATTCATTGGCAAACAAGGTCGATAATCAGGCAGATAAAGGTGGAATTATCGGGATATTGTTTATGGCTTTAGCTTTGGCAATTGTATCCTTTTCATGCACAGGACCGATTGTAGGAACATTATTGGTCGAAGCAGCATCAAGAGGCGGAATTGCACCTTTCATGGGAATGTTTGGTTTTTCGTTGGCTTTAGCCTTGCCTTTTACTTTATTCGCAGCTTTTCCGGGTTGGTTGAATTCTTTACCAAAATCGGGTGGATGGCTGAATTCTGTAAAAGTGTTTTTAGGATTTTTGGAACTGGCTCTGGCTTTCAAATTTTTATCCAATGCCGATTTGGTTTTACAATTGCACTGGCTGGAAAGAGAAACCTTTTTAGCAATCTGGATTGGAATCTTTGCAACATTAGCCCTTTATTTATTTGGAAAAATACAATTGCCACACGATAGTCCGTTGTCGCATATTAGTGTGGGACGATTAGGGCTTGGAATTATCGTTTTATCTTTTACTGTTTATCTCATTCCCGGAATTTGGGGCGCACCGTTAAAAATGATAAGTGGTTTTCCACCTCCTTTAAATTACAGTGAAATTCCCAATGGCTTTGGAAATAATGCTGTTTCAGGTGAAACTGTAAATCTTCCGGAAGGAGCAGAGTTTGGACCTCATAATATCATAGCTTTTACAGATTATGATAAGGGAATGGCCTATGCGAGAAAAAGGAGAAAACCTGTGATGATAGATTTTACTGGTCATGCATGCGTAAATTGTCGAAAAATGGAAGATAATGTTTGGTCTGATGAACAAGTATTAAAAATTCTAAAAGGAGATCTGGTTTTGATTTCTCTGTATGTTGATGACAAAAGAGAATTACCGGAAAATGAAAAAGATGTTTCCAAACTGACCGGAAAAAAAATCAAATATATTGGACAAAAATGGAGTGAATTTCAAACAATAACTTATAAAACCAATGCACAGCCTTTTTACGTTCTAATTAATAATAATGGCGATTTATTGAGCGAACCATCAGCCTATAATTCAGATATAAATGAATATTTGGATTGGTTGAAAGAAGGAATTTTTAGTTTTAAAACAAATAATTAGAATGATAAATTAAATCTCATTTTAGTTAAAAAATAATTTTATTTAGTTTTATTAATTGTTTGCTGAGAGGTTAAATAGAAGAAGGGAATTGTAAAATACAATTCCCTTTCTTATTTTTTTATTATAAATGGGTTAAACTTAACCACTATCAGGGTTAAAAAAACATATTTAAAGCAATAGCAGAAGATAATATTGCAACTTTTTCTTCATTATTATTGTAGGTGGTCGCTATATTTACATTATAGCTATTGCCTGATCTTAAAACATTTTTCATTGATCCTTTCCAGTCATTATCAATCGTGCCTATTTGGTTTTCTGACGGATCATTAATAATAAAATTAGATTTTTTCCAGACATCACCTATTTCGGCAATGACTTCGTTTGCATTGTTTAGAATTTTGAATGCAGGTTTAAAATGATTGGATTTTTTATTAATGATTCCCACTTTTTTTCCCGTAGCATCCTGTACAATAATTTGAGATTTTGAAAAGATACCTTTTTTTAATATCGAAGCTTCTAAACCACCATTAGCACTTCTAATTTCAATAGAAAAAGGAAGTAATGTTTTGCTTATTGTTAGGCGTAATATTTTTTGTAGTACAGTTAATTTTTGTTTTATTCTGCCAATGCGTTCGCGCTTGTCATTGTATACATTATAGTGCTCCTGAAAACTATTTTTTTTGTCAACAAAATAGTTATTTGTTTCAAAGAAATCTGAGTTCATAATTTTAATGAAAAATGAATTAGTTAAAAAATATTTTTAGGGGCTTTCAAAAGTATCACATATGTTGCAAAAATAACTACGTATATATACCTGTTATTAAGAAATTTAGGGTTGTTTAACAAAAAGATAAAGGTACGGTTTCTCTTATTTTGTAATTGTAAAATTAATTTTAAGAAATACTCGTACCATGGAAATTCAGGTTATAAAATGCATTTTTGGAGCTATTTAAAAATAAAACAACAAGAGATTCTTTCCTGTATGCAGTGACACTGTTAAACATTTCGGCAAAGTTTTATTTGAAATTATTTATATTTACATTTTACTCCTCAATACAATGAATAACACCGAAGAACCTATACCACACAACGAACTGGCACGTCTTGCAGCATTAAAACGTTACAATATTCTGGACACCTTACCTGAACATGCTTTTGATGATGCAACCAAACTTGTTTCTTATATCTGCGGTGTGCCCATCGCGCATATTTCCTTTATAGATGAAAGCCGTCAGTGGTTTAAATCTGAGATAGGAATTGGAGTATCAGAGGTTCCTCGTGAAATTAGTTTTTGCAGGTATACCATTATGGATTCCCATATGGTTGAAATACCGGATACGCATCTAAACGACAGATTCAAAGATGATCCCAATGTTACCGGTGGTTTTAAAGTGAGGTTTTATGCAGGAGTGCCCTTAACAACGCCCGACGGGCATAATATCGGAACAATTTGTGCCATAGATCATGTTTGTAAAGAACTTAATGAAAGTCAGCGTAATGCACTTTCAATAGTAGCAAAACACGTCATAAACCAACTGGAATTAAGAACAAAAAACATTGAACTCGACAACCAAAAAAAAATAGCCGAACGCGCTGTATTGGCAAAAGATAGTTTTTTGGCCAATATGAGTCACGAAATTAGGACTCCGTTAAACGCTATTATTGGTTTTACAGATCTCTTGGCGCAAACAGAACTCGATACGGTTCAGCAGGATTATATTTCTAATGTACAAATTGCGGGAGAAAACCTGCTCTTGATAGTGAATGATATTTTAGATCTTTCGAAAATAGAATCAGGTAATTTGGTTATTGAAGCGCAACCCTTCAATTTAAAAAAGACACTTAAACATATTTATAAGCTGCTTAAAGTAAAGGTTCCGCAGGGAATTGAATTCAACCTTTTTCTGGACGCTGATATGCCCGACTTTGTAATTGGTGATCAGGGAAGACTAAATCAGATATTAGTGAATCTTACCGGGAACGCACTCAAATTTACAGAAGAAGGTGAGGTCACGGTTTCCGTAAAATTAGTTGATGAAACAGAGGAGCATTATTCACTTCGTTTTTCTGTTAAAGATACCGGTATTGGTATACCTGAGCATAAATTGGTCACAATTTTTGAACGATTTAAACAAGCAGAAGAAAGTACCACGAGAAGATTTGGCGGTACCGGACTTGGTCTTAATATTGTCAAACAACTAGTTGAATTACACGGAAGTGAAATTCAGGTAAAAAGTAAGCAGAATAGAGGTTCCGAATTTTTCTTTGTGTTTCATTATAAAAAAGCAAAACATACTGATAAAAAAGCAGAATCAATTTCAAAAGACAAATTGGGTAAACTTAAAATCCTACTTTGCGAGGACAATATTTTAAATCAGAAATTGGTGAGGAGCGTTATTCAAAACTTTGGTTTTGAATTGGATATTGCCGAAAATGGAGAAACAGGAATAGAATTGTTGTCTGCAAACAACTACGATCTTGTCTTAATGGATCTTCAAATGCCTGTTAAAGACGGGTATCAAACTACAACATATATCAGAAATGAAATGAATTTAACGATTCCGATTATCGCCATGACGGCGCATTCGCTAGTGGGCGAGCAGGAACGTTGTTTTGATGTTGGAATGGATGCATACGTACCAAAACCGTTTAAGCAGGCGGCACTTTTACAAGCGATTAAAACCGTAATGAACAAGGATGTTAACGCTGTGAAGAAGAGAAGAATAGATTTTTCTTATTTAGACGAAATGGCCTGTGGTGATCCGGCGTTTAAAAAAGAGATGATAACCCTTTTCATAGAAAAAATCCCGGCTGAAGTTGTACAATTAGAAGACGTATTCAAAAGTGATAACCATGACAAAGTGAAAAAATTGGCGCACAATATGAAGTCCAGTTTAGACATGTTTATGCTAACAGATCTTAGTGCTTGTTTGTCTATTATTGAAGAAGAAGCTATATCAGGGCACTTCACTTCTGAAGCTGCAAATCAAATAAACCTACTGGATTGTGGCGTTAAAGAAGTAGTTAAAATTCTAAATGAGCTATGAAAAAAGAGAAATATACTCTAGCTTTACGTTATAGCCAAAATTTATAAGACCAAATTTGCCTCAAAATTAATAACCTATGAGAATCATTTTATCTGAAGATAATGATATTCTTCGTAAATCATTATCCTTTTTCCTGGAGTCTAAGGGGTTTACTGTTGACCAGTTTTCTGATGGAAAAGAAGCACTAGATGCAATTGAAACAAATAATTATGATTTGATCCTTACAGATATCAACATGCCGGGCATAAGCGGAATGGAAATTACGCAATATGTCAGAGAAAACATAGGCTCTGATGTTCCGATTATTATATTTACTTCGTCAGGTGTAGAACAAACCGAACTCGATTCATTTGATATTGGTGCAAACGAATTTATTGCCAAACCTATTAGTCCTGCTGTGCTTTTAGTGCGAATTAATAAACTGCTAAAAACACGTGCTTAATGAAGTTTCTATATTATACAATTTTTCTGTTGTTTCTTTCTCCTGTCGTATTGGCGCAGGAAAATACTATTGATGCAGTTATGGAGCACGCAAGGCGTGAAGTGGAGAAAGGCAACTATGATGCTGCATTATCTCTCATCGAACCTTTGATTGCAAAATTTCCTGAGAATGAGGATGTAAAAATCTACTCCGGACGCATTTACAGCTGGAAAAAAGACTACACTACTTCCATTACAATTTTAGCGCCCATGGCAGACCGGACTAACCCAAGTCCAGACGCTTTATTGGCAATTATAAATGTTTACTATTGGTCAGAACAGTTCGATACGTGTATTAATTATTGTGATCGGTATTTAGCGATCGAGCCAAATTCGCTTGATGTTTTAAGAATTAAAGTAAATTGTCTTGAAAAACTAAATCGGGATGAAGAAGCTTTAGCCATTATAGAAAAAGTATCAATTACAGATAACAGTACTCAGGCCTTTAGAGGAATCAGAACACTTATTGGTAAAAAAGATAAAAATGCCGTTTCTGCTTCTTATTTAAATATTTCAACTTCTAATCCCGGACAATCGCCATTGCATTATGCGTATGTCGAATACTCTCATAAATTTACGAAATCAGCACTTGTTGGTCGTGCCAATTTGGGACATGTAAATGGTGATACACAAATGTTGTTTGAAGCAGACTATTATCAAACCTTTTCTAAAAAAAACTATTTGTATGTAAATGGAGGTCTTTCAACCGGAGAGACTGTATTTCCTGTAGCAAAAGCAGGTGTTGAATATTATTTTGTTCCACATAAAAAATTTGATTATGCATTGGGTGTTAGATACATGCATTTTGAAGCAGATGACGTAACCTTATTAACAGGACAATTAGCTTTTCATACTGGTTCGAATACAATTGCTTACAGACCTTATTACGATACAACGAACGAATTATTTTCTCATGTTTTGAGTTTTCAAAACACAAATGAAGAAAAAGAAAGAATCATAAGGTTAGAGTTGCAATATGGAAATGTTCCCTATTTATATCTTTATAATAGCCTGACTCAGCCTTTGAGCTCGTACAGAGTGGGCATACAATATCAGCACCGTTTTGGCGATTCCTTTTTTGTCAGACCTGTTTTTCTTTATGAGTACGAAGAGTACGTGCCAGATGAATACAGAAACAGGTTCAATGTTCAGGTTATCCTGACGAAACGCTTTTGATATGATGAAAGTATGGGAACTTTATAAAAGCGGAACCGGGATAGAATCTTTTTTAATGCTGTCAATAGGTGTCTTTATAATAACATCATTTATGCTGTACTTGTTGATTATTAATAGCCGAAGCAGGAATATAAGAAGAAACAAACGCCTTGCCGAATACAATAAGGTTATTGAAAATGTAATGTTTTTGGTGGTTTTTCAGGATATGGCTTTTTCAGAAATTAAGAAAGATGAAAATTTTGACAAGCTTTTTAAGACTGTTTTTTTTAGGGAGGTTATGATCGATTCGATTATCAATCTTCATAAAAACTACGAAGGGAGTTATGTACAAAAACTGGAGCAATTTTATAAAGATTCAGGATTAATAAAAGACTCCTTCAGGAAACTTAAAAGCCTGAAATGGGAAGTGAAGTGCAAAGGAATCACAGAGCTTGCAGAAATGAACTGCATGGAAGCTTTTGACAAAATAATAAAAGCGTCTAAAGCCCGAAATAAAGTTTTAAAAATTACAGCCATAAATGCTTCTATCAAGCTTGGCGGTACAAAAAGTATGGCATATCTCACAGAGCATCCTTATCCTATTGATGAGTGGACTCAGATAAACATTATAAATGCTTTTAAAAAGCATGACTTAGGTGATACTAAAGGCATTGAATTATTGCTTGAATCTCAAAACTCTACGGTAATTGCGCTTGGGCTTAAGCTTATTAAAGAGCTTAAATTGACACAAAAAATTCCGTATGTAACGAAGTTAATTGCGAATACCCCAAATACATTTATAAAGTACGAAGCCCAAAACGTACTAGAGATATTAACTGTTTAACAGAATAACAAATGACTTTTTTTACTACAGAACTATCATTGTTTTTTGAGGGATATTTGTTCCTCATAATTGGTTATGCGGTACTAATTATGTCTTCGTATCTTATATTAGCACACCTTTCTACCAGAGAGCTTAGGGAATATCTCAAAAAAAATAGTTTTGTTGATTATGATGTGCTTCTGACAAGTGATTTTGCACCAAGCCTTTCCTTAATTGCTCCTGCTTATAATGAAGGTTTTACCATTCAGGAAAATGTAAAATCGTTACTTTCTCTAAATTACAATAATTATCAGGTAATTGTGGTTAACGACGGAAGCAAGGACAATTCTATGGAAATCCTTGTCAAAACCTACGATCTTGTCCTTACAGAACTTGATATTCATCCAAAAATAGAAACAAAAAAAATAACAGGCATTTATACTTCCAGAAATGCTGCTTTCAAAAAATTGATTGTAGTAGATAAGGAAAATGGAGGTAAAGCTGATGCGTTGAATGTTGGACTTAATATTGCCCAGAATCAATATGTGGTTTGTATCGATGTTGATTGTATTCTGGATAAAGATGCGTTACTAAAGCTGTCAAAACCTTTTCTTGAATCGTATGGCAAACGTATCATTGCTACCGGTGGAGTGGTCAGGATCGCCAACCAGTGTGTTATTAAAAACGGTCGTTTGGTGGAGGTAAATATTCCGGATGTTATGCTCTCAAGAATTCAGGTTCTCGAATATTTAAGAGCGTTTCTTCTGGGAAGAATGGCCTGGAGCAGACTCGACGGCTTATTACTTATCAGTGGTGCGTTTGGTGCATTTGATAAGGAAATCGCTTTACTGGCCGGAGGTTACAGCACAAAGACAGTTGGAGAAGATATGGAACTCGTAGTAAGAATGCGCCGTTATATGCTGGAGAATAAGATACCATACGGAGTTAGTTACATACCTGATCCGCTTTGTTGGACAGAAGCACCTGAAGATTTTAAAATATTTAAGAAACAGCGCAGTCGCTGGATGAGAGGAACAATTGAAACGCTGAGTTTGCATAAGAAAATGTTTCTGAATCCGAAATACAAAATGCTGGGTATGCTGAGTGTGCCCTACTGGACATTTTTTGAATTCCTGGCTCCCGGTATAGAGTTTATAGGTTTGGTAATAACAGTTGTATTTATTCTATTGGGTTTACTCAATTGGCATTTTTTCTTGTTACTGGTACTTTTTGTTTACTTTTTTGCTGTCATGTTTTCTGTTATTGCCCTTTATAGTGAAGAACGCAGTTTTCATAAATACCCAAAACAAACCGATTTTTTCAAGCTTTTGATCGCTGCTTTCATAGAGCCTCTATATTTTCATCCGCTAACCGTTTACGCCGCCCTTATTGGTTATAAAGAAAAAATTAGGGGAACAAAAGGCTGGGGTGAAATGACAAGGAAAGGCTTTACCAAGAAATAAAAAAAGGAATTCTTACACGATAAAAGACGAGATTAGAAGGTTTTCTTTAAGTTAAGTTTAACTATAATCACTTTGAAAATTATTGAAAAAGCATTCTCAAATTAATTTTATTTCTGTTCTTTGTACCGTTGTTCAAAAACCAAAAACAAATACAGCCGGGAGTATTTTAGTATATCCTATAACTAAAACGCAGTATTATTTTGGACAGTGATCTAACACTAATTATTGTATTACGTTATGGACAACAGAAAGTTTATCTTAAGTTTAAAAAAAGGGAATGAAGCCTCTTTCAGGGAAGCCTATCTCACGTACTACGATAAACTGATCCATATTGCAAAACGATTCAACTTTACAGTTCTTACCCCACAAGACTTCGTGCACGAAACTTTTTTAAGAGTATATAATAAAAGAGAATTATTGAATGAAGATGTTTTATTCGAAAAACAACTGTTTACTATTTGCAAGAATATCATCATCAATCACGTTAACAGAGAAAATAAAATAGTTCAACTTGATCCTTCACAAGTTGAAATCCAGAACGAGGATCCGGAAACCGGAATTTTTGAAGAAAGAAGAGAAAAGTTACACACTTTTATAAATCAGCTTCCGGAACAGCAACAAAAAATATTTACTTTACATAAACTGGAAAACCTTAGCTATAAGGAGATTGCAGCAATTACGGATCTTTCTGAAAAGACCATAGCCAATCATATTTATCTTGCCAGTAAATTTATTCGAAAAAAAATAGAAAACCATTAGGAACTTTTGTGTTCCCGTTTGTTATATATAAAACGGAAACATAAAAATGAATATTGAGGCTTATAAAACAGATGTTACAACCAAAGAAGAGGCAAGATTTATTGTAGCGCTTCTTCAATTTGTTATTTCTGATTGTATAATGGATTTTGATTTGGAAGATTCAAATCATATTCTGAGAATCGAAACCAACAGAGAAATTAAAGAAATGGTTTACGGTGTTTTTAATAAGCAAGGATTTTATTGTCAGAAACTTTAATGCCCCAAAGTCATGGATGAGAAAAAAATAGAAGAAGAATTAAAAAAGATCTGGGATGAAACTCCCATTTCACATTCAGATAATGTGAAAGAGGCTTCATGGGAGGATTTTCAATCTAAAGCCTTTTCGCCCAAAAAACAGAAATTTAAAATTTGGCGTTATACAGCGGCAGCGTCCGTTTTACTTTTAATGGGTATTGGTGTTGGGATTTATTTTAATAGAAGTCCATTGCAAAATAATAGGCAGCTTTCTTCAAATGTAATTGAAATTGAAAACTCAACTTTAAAAGTAAAAACTGTTTTCTTGCCAGATAGTTCGAAGGTAGAATTAAATCCAAACTCGAAAATTAGTTATGTCAATAATTTTGAAACCAACAGAAAGATTGAAGTAATTGGTGAGGCTTATTTTAAAGTAAAAAAAGATAAAAAACATCCTTTTCAGGTTTTTTGCCATGAAACTACAACTACTGTTTTAGGTACTTCTTTTACTGTAAAAGGAAATAAGCAAAGTGAGGTACGTGTATCTCTTTATGAAGGAAGCGTTGAGATGAGCATAAAAAATCAGTCCAAAAAATGGATTCTCGTACCAGGAGAAACCTTTACTTACGGAAAAGATAATGAAACTACAGTTACCGAATTCAACAGGTTTACCGATTTTGACAACGCAAAACTAACTGAGGTTTGTACTTATATTAAGGAAAATTATGGTTATAAAACGACACTTCCGCAGGAATTTGATAATCAGCGAATTACAATAAGAATAAACAAAAAAGAAGATTTAAAAATAATTGTGCAATTAATATCAGAAATGTATAACCTAAACTTTGAAATAAATGAAGAATTAAAAGTAATTGCTTTTCAGTAGAAAAGAAAAGGATGCCCTAGCCGCGAAACTAAACATCCTTCCTCATCGTCAGGATAGTATAGCACTATCCCATTTAATAATATTCAAAAATACGAAATTTCATGAAGCATATAATTTCAGCATGCTTTTTTTTACTCAGTTTTAGTATGTTTTCTCAAAATATTACGATAACTGTTGATAATACGGTAACGCTAAAAGAATTATTTAAACAAATTGAGAATCAGACGGATTTTAAATTTGCGTTTACCGACCAAATTGATACAAATCAAAAGTATTTTACTAAAAAAAGGACGTACAGCCGCATCGAAATAAAAGAACTTGTTAACGAACTAAACAAGACTACTCCAATTCAGTTTTCAATCGTAGGCAATAATATTTTTGTCAAACAAAAATCTGCAAAATCGCCTAAAAAAAAAATAAAGCTAACGGGACAGGTTTTTGATGATAACAGAGAACCCGTTATTGGAGCAAATGTTTTTATAAAAGAACTTTCAACGGGTGCAACTACAGATAGCGAGGGAAAGTTTTCAATGGAATTGGCTAAAGGAAATTACACTGTTCAGATTAGTTATGTTGGCTTAAAAGACAAAGAAACACAAATCACCGTTTCTGATGATGCCCGAATCAATTTCACGATGGATGCTGACAGTCAGGAATTAGAACAGGTAATCATAACCAGTAATAAAGCTGTTGATGTGAGAAACACTCAAATGAGTGTTAATAAACTTTCAATGGCCGAGATTAAAAGACTACCAACTGCTATGGGGGAAGCGGATCCCTTAAAATCGTTACTAACATTACCAGGCGTTACCAATGCCGGAGAAGCTTCATCGGGTTTTAACGTTCGCGGAGGTGCAGCTGATCAGAATTTAATTCTGTTAGATGGCGCTCCGGTGTACGGTGACTCGCATATGTTTGGATTTTTCTCTATTTTTAATGCTGATGTGGTTAGCGGCCTGGATTTATACAAAGGGGGAATTCCTTCCAAATTTGGAGGGCGCGTTTCTTCTGTTTTAGATGTAAGCCAGCAAACAGGTGATCTTACTGATTATAAAGTAAGTGGAGGTATTGGTCTTATATCGAGCCGTCTTTTAGTGCAAGGTCCTATTAAAAAAGATGTAGGTTCATTTATAGTTGCAGGTCGCGCTTCGTATGCACATTTGTTTTTAAAACTCACTGATATTACCAGTTCTGCGATGTTTTACGATATAAATGCTAAGTTCAATTATCGTTTGGGCGCCAATAATACAATTTCTTTTTCCGGATATATGGGAAATGATTTATTTGATATTAGTAATTTTTTTGTTACCACTTATGGAAATACTATGGGAACCTTTAGCTGGAAACATAAATTTTCGGATAATTTAAACACGAATCTTTCTGTTTTTTACAGTGATTATAAATTTAATCTGGAAGTGCCATTTCAAAGTTTTCAATGGGATAATAAAATTACCAATTACGGACTTAAGTACAACTGGAATCAAACTATAACAGAAAATTTTAAACTTAACTACGGTCTAGATGGTTTGTATTATGATTTTAATCCGGGAACAGTACGCCCTTTAGGTGCAAATTCGCAGTTTAATTACAATCAGTTAGACAAAAAATACGCTTTAGAAACTTCAGCATATCTTGATTTTGAACATCAGGTTACAGAAAAACTGAATCTTCGTTACGGACTTCGTTATAGTATGTTTTATCGTTTAGGTGATGAAAATATCAGTACTTACGAAAACGGGCAGGCAGTAGTCTACAATCCAATATTTCATATTTATGAAGAAGGAACCCCAACCGGAAGTAAATACTATGGGAAAGGAAAAACGATAAGCAGTTTTAATAATTTTGAACCACGATTAGCATTGTCATATGCTTTTAATGATGACGCCTCTGTTAAGGCAAGCTACAACAGAATGGCGCAATATATCCATATGTTGTCGAATACCCGCGCTCCTTTGCCTATGACGATCTGGACACCAAGCGGACCCTTTACAAAACCACAAATGCTGGATCAATATGCAGTAGGATATTTCAAAAATTTTAAGGAACGTGACTACTCTTTTGAAGGAGAATTATTTTATAAAAATATTAAAAACCGAATCGATTATATTGATGGTGCAAATTTATTAGGTAACAATAATATTGAACAGGACATCCTGAATGGAAAAGCCAGATCGTATGGTATGGAATTATTATTCAGAAAAAACACAGGCAGGTTTACCGGATGGGTTTCGTATACCTTGTCTAAAGCAGAACAAAAAACTCCGGGAAGAACTCCTGGAGAACCCGGTATTGCCAATGGCGAATGGTATTTATCAGGATATGATAAATTGCATAATCTAAATGTCACCGCAAATTATGAATTCACTCCTAAATGGTCTTTTAATGCTAATTTCTCTTTGCAATCAGGTCAGCCGGTAACGTATCCAAATGGTTATTATGAATTTGGTGGAATAAATATACCGAATTATACATTGAGAAATGCCAACAGGCTTCCTGTATATCATCACCTGGACATTGGTGCAACTTATACGCCTAAACCTGATAAAAAGAAGGGATGGCAAAGCTACTGGGTATTTAGTATTTATAATATTTATAACAGGCAAAATGCAGCATCGATGACGTTTTCAACAAATGATAATACAGGAATGAATGAGTCCAGACAACTGTCTATTTACGGATTAGTGCCTGGCGTTTCTTATAATTTTAAATTTTAATAGTATGCTAATTTTAAAAAAATACAATTTTAAAAGCAAAACAATTACTTTATTTAGCCTCTTTTTTGTTTTACTTTTTTTATCCTGCGATAAGGTTGTTGATCTTGATTTAGAAACAGGAGATCCTAAAATAGTGATCGACGCTGAGATAATTTGGGAAAAAGGGACTACAGGCAGCGAACAGACCATAAAAATAAGCAGAATGGCTCCTTATTATAGTGCTGATACACCAAAGGTTTCAGGCGCACAGGTTAGAGTGGAGAATAGTGAAGGAACGGTTTTTACTTTCAACGAATCTGCACCGGGATTATATGTCTGTACTAATTTTGTACCTGTAATTAATATGGAATATAAATTATACGTAAACGTAGACGGACAAAATTTAACAGCTGTCGAAAAGTTAATGCCCGTAGTGCCAATTGAGAAAATAGACCAGGAGTTTATGCCTGATATAACAGGACCTGATCTTATTGTTGTTTCCTTTTATTATAAAGATCCGGCTGATCAGGCCAATTATTATATGACAGATTATAAAAGTGATTTTCTGGTTTTTCCGCAGTATGGAACAAGTAATGATGAATTTACTAATGGGAATGAAGTAGTCGAAAAGTTTGCAGATACGGATTTACAGCCGGGAAAAATTCTTAATATTACACATCGTGGTATTTCTAAGAACTTTTTTAATTATATGAATTTACTTTTAGAGGCGTCAGGCTCAAATCCGTTTGCCGCAACTCCGGGAAATATTAGAGGAAATATTATAAATACAACTGATGCCAACAATTTCGCACTTGGTTATTTCAGACTTTATGAGGCAAATAAAATTTCGTACTTGGTAAAATAATAAGAATACTTTATTTCACAGAGTACCAGAAATCATATTATTCCATTATTTTAAATTGCGATTAACCCTAATTAACTATGAAATTTTTATTCTTCAATTCCTTGATCTTTCTTTTAAGTTTCAATATTCAAAATAAGGAAGAAAAACTGATAGTCAATTTTCTCAATTCTTGCCAGGATAAAAATATTAAAATGACCTCCATAAAGGAGCAATACATTTGCCAGACAGAAAATAATAAAGAACTTAAAACCGACTTAGATAAATTTATCAACGATCAGATTTTGGAGCTAAGAAAGGAATTACAGACAAAAGATATTTCTAACTTAAAAATAGTAAATGCGGCAAATGATGCAGAAGTTAAAAAAGAATTTTTAACCGAAGATGCTTCAAATATTTTTGTTTTAAAGGAAGGACAAAAAAACAGCCATTATTTTTTAATTGAAAATGGGAAAATAGCATCCTTTAGCGTTATGAACAAAGGAAGAATTAAAATTTTTCTGCTATTGTGCAGATGAGTTAATTATGTTGATAAAATATAAAAAAGCCTGTAAACTTAAACGTTTACAGGCTTTTTTTTAAATTGAAAGAATCGTTTTTAAAGAGATACTTAATGAAAGGATGAAATTGTTAAATAATAAAGAATCTGATTAGTTTATCTATTTTAACTTCTAAATTCGTTATGAATTGTACTTCTAAAAGCCTTTAAAAATTGATGTCATAAAAATTAATATTAATGTAAAATATACATTAATTTAAGTTTGGCATTATGTTTTTTTTATATAAATTGGTAAAATCTTAATAGCAATTATATTAAATAATTTAATTTTTAAAACAAATTTAACATCAAAGTTTTTATTATCCTCAATCCTACTGCGAGGCCCAATTTCTTATAACCTACGGCCTAAAAAGCTATAAAAGAATTAAAATGACTATCCCAAATTGCAACCCAAAACATGAAACAAGAAATTGATGCTTTAGAACACTCCATGCACATTAAAGATTTTCTTTTAGCAATTAAAAAAAAATCTGACCACATAACTAATTTTTTCCTTATCACTTTTTATATCGTTGGCTTGCTGCTCTCTTTTTTTTATGATACGTGGCAAATCGGAGTTGGAGTTGGTGGATTATTACTTATTGCCTATTACTCCACAAAAATTATCCTTCCTGAATCGAATCTGTATCAATATGTCCTCAGTGTCGTATTGGGAATCTTCATGGCTCAATTTATTTATCAGATGCACGGAATGTTTGAAATGCACTTTATGGCATTCATAGCAAGTGCAATACTTATTACGTATCAAAACTGGAAACTACAAATACCGCTTATGTTGGTTGTAGGAATTCATCATGGCCTTTTTGGCTATTATCAATACCTTGGTTTTGATAAAGTTTATTTCTCTCAGTTAGATTATATGTCGTTGCAGGCATTTGTTATTCATATGATACTGGCAGGTTGTATTTTTTCTATTTGCGGGTTGTGGGCTTATCAGTTTAAAAAATATAGCGAAACCCATATGGAGCTAATTTTTAATAAAAGGGAAATTGAAAATCAGGAATTAAAAACAGCTAATTATGAACTTGACCGTTTTGTTTACAGTACTTCTCATGATTTACGAGCGCCACTGAATTCAATGTTAGGTCTGATTGAAATAGCTAAAGAAGATACTACTGAAGAATTGATGCTTGAATATTTTAAAATGTTACAAGGAAGCGCAAAAAAGCTAGATGGTTTTATATGTGACATTCTTGATTATTCCCGAAACTCTCGTATGGAAGTTAATACGGAGCTAATTAATTTCAGAGAACTTATAAATGGCGTGACAGAAAATTTAAAATTCATTGGAGATAATAACAGAACGGTCGAGTTTAAAATTGAGATTTCTGATGACAATTCTTTTTACACGGATAAAAATCGTCTTATTACTATTCTTAGCAATCTGATTTCAAATGCCATACGTTATCAAAATTCCCAAATTCCCAATCCCTTTGTTTGTATTAAAATAGAAACCTCTCAAACGGAAACGAATATCTTCATTAAAGATAACGGAATTGGTATCGACGAAGAATCACAGTCAAAAATATTTGGTATGTTCTACAGAGTATCACAGGAATCTGTTGGTTCAGGATTAGGACTATATATTGTAAAAGAAGCAGTTAATAAACTGATGGGCAATATAAAAGTGCAATCTGAACTAGGTACAGGAACAACTTTCATAATTAAAATTCCAAATCAACAAACCAAAACTTAAAATGGACCAGGAAATAGCAAAACCAACTTTTAAAAAAATTCTTGTGATAGATGACAATCCAACAGATCGTTACATTGCAAAACGAATGGCTGAAAAATATCTTTTTGCCGAAGAAATAATTTTACAGGAATCAGCTCTTGAAGCCCTCAATTATATTAAATCATTAGAAAGTACACCCGAATTATTACCTCAATTCATTTTTTTAGATATCAACATGCCCGGAATGAACGGTTATGAATTTCTGGATGAGTATACAAAGCTTTCTGAAACCATCAAAACAAATTGCATTATTTTGATGATAACAACCTCAATACATCCAGACGATTTTAAACGGGCAGAAAATAATCCTTCTGTATTTCGTTTTCTTAATAAACCTTTAGATCGCGAGAAATTTAGGCTAATTGAAGATGAGTTTTTGTTGCAAAAATAATATTCCGCTTTTCTAATGTTTGTTTTAAAAAGCAACAAAAATCGCCTATTTGGAGATTCTGAATTTTAGTAAAAAACAATAAATCTTTTATCTTTGGTTTGTAAAAGGATATTTATGGAAAAACTCAGAAAGCATATTGAAGAAATTATACCAATTACGGATGAAGAGTTTGAATCTATAAAACCGTTTTTTACCATAAGAAGGGTATTAAAGAACCAATATTTAGTGCAACAAGGTGATGATGCCAAGTACGAATACATCATCATGAGTGGAATTTTCAGGGTTTTTTATCTGGATGAAGACGGAAAAGAACATATCGTGCAATTCGCAACCGAAAATTGGTGGATGTCTGATTATATTGCGTATTTCAATCAAAAGCCGGCAAGCATGTATGTAGTGTGTATGGAACCCGGAGAAGTTTTGTGCCTGACACTTGAAGGAAGAGAAAAACTATCTGTTACACTTCATAAAATGGAGCATTTTTTCAGAATGAAACTTACTAAAGGTTTTATTGCACTTCAGCAAAGAGTAATCTCTTTATTATCCAATAATCCAGAACAGCGATATAAAGAATTTGCAGCTCTTTATCCAAATCTAATGCAAAAAATACCCAAAAAATATATTGCCGAATATCTGGGAGTCAGCCGCGAAACCCTTAGCAGGCTTTACTCTGGCAACAAATAACAGAAACTATTAATTCTCAAGTGTGATTTTCATCACACTTTTTTTGTGACTTTTCTCCTCGTATTGAGGTGGAGAGCTGGTATAAATTTGCCCTATAAATAATCATTAACCAATAAAATTTATAGACATGAAAAAACGTATGCTTTTAACCCTGGCCATTGCCTTTTTTTCTTCTAATGCACAAACGAAGAAAGAAAACACAGCAGTAAAACAACAAACAAACCTTAAAAATGAATCTACAATGAAAAAGAAAATTTTAATTATTGTGTCTAATGCCAATGCAATTGGGCCAAATAACAGAAGAACAGGAACCTTTCTTCCTGAGGTAGCACATCCTTATGCAGCATTCGAAAAAGCAAATTATCAAATAGATTTTGCCAGTTTAACTGGAGATACTCCTTATTTAGATGCCCTTAATTTAGCAAATGATCCTGATAACCTTGCTTTTCTAACCGGAAAAGGATGGGAAACGATGCAAAAAGCAGTAAAACTAGCAACTGTTGAGGTAAGTAAATACGATGCCGTTTTTGTTCCCGGTGGTTTAGCTCCAATGGTTGATATGCCGGAAAACGAACTTCTAAAAAAAGTAATTAAAGAAACCTACGAACGAAATGCAGTTGTAGGAGCTGTATGTCACGGTCCTGTATCGTTGTTAAATGTAAAACTAAGCAACGGATCGTATCTGGTAAATGGCAAAAACATTACATCATTTACAGATGAAGAAGAAAGAGGTTACGCTATCGCAGATGTTCCTTTCTTACTGGAAACTGCCCTAACAAAACAAGGAGCAAAATTTCATGCCGCCGCAGTATGGTCAGCGCACAGTATAGCAGATGGTAACTTAGTTACAGGACAAAATCCTGCTTCGGCTAAAGGTGTCGCTGAAAAAATGATTGCCATTCTGGAATCTCCTAAAAAGTAAATGATGTAATTATATCGACCTTCTCTAAAAAAAAGATGAAGGTCAATATAATTTATCCCTAAAAATTGAACTTATATTAATTAAAAGAAATCAAAAATGGAAAATCAAAATCCAGTTCATGTTTTCGCTACATGGAAAGTAAAAGAAGGTCAGATAGAAAACGTTTTACATTTACTAAAAACGGTACATAAAGAAAGTATTAAAGAAGATGGTAATTTGTTCTATAAAATTCATCAAAGTAATTCAGATCGTAATACAATCGTTTTATTTGAAGGGTATAAAGATGAATCCTCAATTGCAGAACACCGAAATTCTAAACATTTTCAGGATTTGGTTTTAGGTAAAATAGTTCCACTTTTAGAAAATAGAGAGATTGTTTTAACAACTCCTATAGAATATTAACTTCAAATTGTGGTTTAAGCCATTGTAATCAGTTATAATTTGATTAAATTTAAAGTACCTATCATGAAATTGCTTTAAAAAGTAAAGTTCATGTCTTAAAAAAGTAATTATGGAAAACACCACAAAAATACTATTCCCATACGATCAAAGTTTTGTAAAAGAGTTGCCGATGATCAATAAAAAGGATATTGAAAAGATAGTAAGCACTGCTCAGAATTTATTTAATGATCAATCAAATTGGCTTCCTGCTTATAAGAGAATTGAGATATTAGAAAAGGCAGCTTTGATCATGAATGAAAAAAGCGAAGAACTGATACACTTGGCTATTAGCGAAGGCGGAAAACCTTATAAGGATTCGAAAGCAGAAATACTCCGAGCCATCAAAGGAGTGAAATTAGCAGCTGAACATATAGCCCAAATAAAAGGAGAACAGATTCCTATGGGGCTTACCGAAGCTTCTTTGAACAGAATTGCTTTTACTTCAAAAGAACCAATCGGAATTGTTGTTGCCGTTAGTGCCTTTAATCATCCATTAAATTTAGCCGTACATCAAATTGCTACCGCTGTTGCGGCTGGTTGTCCGGTTATTTTTAAACCATCAAGCAGTACGCCACTATCAGGCCTTGCTTTGGCTGCTATCTTAAAAGAAGCCGGTTTACCCGAAGCATGGTTACAAGTAGTTTTATGTGATAATGAAACGGCAGAATTGCTGGTTACAGATTCGAGGATTCATTTTTTCTCTTTCATCGGTTCAGCAAAAGTAGGTTGGTCTTTAAAAAATAAACTAGCTCCCGGAACCAGATGCGCATTAGAGCATGGAGGCGCGGCGCCGGTAATTGTAGAAAGCGATGCCGATTTTAGTGAAATGATTCCTGATTTGGTAAAAGGAGGATTTTATCACGCAGGTCAGGTTTGTGTCTCCGTTCAGAAAGTTTACGTGAATCAGGAAATTTGTGACCGTTTTCTCGAACAGTTTTCTGAGGCAACCAGTAAATTAATTGTTGGAAACCCGTTTGATAAAACAACTGATGTAGGTTCGCTTATTACACCCAAAGAAGTTAACCGTGTTGAAGAATGGGTTAACGAAGCTATTGAAGGAGGTGCTAAAGTAATTACCGGAGGAAAAAGAATCTCGGATACTTGTTTTGAGCCTACAATTTTGTTCAATCCATCAGAAGATGCTAAAGTATCAACTAATGAAATTTTCGGTCCCGTGGTGTGTGTGTATCCTTTTACAGATAGGGAAGAAGCCATAAAAAAAGCAAACAGCCTCGATGTACATTTTCAGGCAGCTGTTTTTACAAAAAATGTTGATATTGCTTTGGATGCAGCCAAAAAACTAAATGCTACTGCTGTTATGATTAATGACAATACTGCCTTTAGAGTAGATTGGATGCCGTTTGGAGGCAGAGATGCTTCAGGTTTAGGAATGGGCGGAATATCCTATACAATAAATGATATGACACGTGAAAAATTAACTGTTTTTAAAAGTAAATTTTTATAAACATCAAAAAGGTTAAAAGGTATAATGAGATGTTGACGAATAAAAAAAGGGAAGATATTTAACTATCTTCCCTTTTTTTGTGGAACTGATGGGATTAAAATCGAACACCTAATTCCGATATTAATGTTTATTGATAGGCTTGGGAAAAAGACTTGAAGCCCTTTAAATATAGGATATTTTCCTTGTTTTTATTTTATTTAAACCCCGCTATTCTTTTTTTCTTTTGGAATGTTTTTTTTTCAAAATGCTACTATTTTTGCTTAAAAACATACAAAAGGATCAACTTAAGGTGTTCGATAATTGAACACCTTAAAAAAGTTAAGAATTAGGGCTTGCAATAAATATAAACACCATCTACTCCTGCTTCTTTGCAACCATTAATGAATGAAGAAATAAACCACAAGATCTGTATAACTTCATTTCTTTCTGCAAAAGCTTCAGCATCTCGTAATTGCTGAAGCTTAATTTCTAAACCGCTTTTTGAAATAAAATTTAAGACAAGATAAACTTCTCTTTGATGATTAGGTTCTAATATAGTACTCTTAAATCTGTCTGTGAAATCAAGTATTGAATTACCTTTGCGTAACCTTCTAATTTGTGTTTGAATGCCATCTTTATTGTAATTATTATTCCAGAATGCTTGTTTTGAATCTAATTGAAAATCCTGTGGCATTAGATTACCTAAATTTTTTAGAGCTTGTCCAACAATATCTTGAAAAGCAGAGGCTGAATAATTTACGTCTTTATATTTTGAATGAATGAACTGTATTTTATTACTACTGATACTAATATGATCAGCCCACTCTTTTCCAAGATCATCACAAACTAAATATTCTGATTCCTGCAAAAATATCTCTTCGACAATACTAAAAACTGATGAAGGGCTAAAATTGATGGAAGCTGCTGCAAATGTACCTTTTTCACTATTTGCATTTTGAAGTTGTGCATTAGGAATGAATATCTTTAGAAAGTTATCAATATTGCCTAAGAGTCTATTATCTTTAAACAACTTTCGATTTGTATAGATAAGTTCACAATTGTCAAAATTTACTATGAATTGATTTGATGAATTAATGTAATCCACTAGATTTTGAATCCTTCCATTATCTTTAAATAAAATTACATTTTTTAATTTTTGAGATCTTACTGAAATAGATTTTTCATTCATTCTTACTTCTAAATCATTTACATACGGATTCTGGATATCATAAGTTGTAAGACCAACAGTGTTATGGTTTGTTATCTGAAGCAAGGTTTCCACCTTTGAGATATGTTTAATTAAATCTATTTGTCTTTGGCTGCCATCTTCCGAAACAATTCGGGTTTCGTGAATTACATTTTGTTCCAAATCCTCATATAATTTTGAGAATACAAATAAGATCGCAATTGGCATTAAATCACTTTTATGATCTTTAAAATCTATTGATTCAGAAAAAATTGACAAGAAGGTTTCCCTGTCTGCATGTGCTTTTAATCTCTCAACTTGTAAAAATCCCCATTTTGAAATTTCTTTTATTGAGCACTTTTTGCCGAATTTATTTATTCTGGAAGTATTTAATGAAAGGGAAGTTTTTTCTTCATCATTTTTGACCCTTATATTATTTACTACGTAGTTACTTGTGCCGAGTGGAGAAAGATTTTGTTTTAGATTTAGAGATTCAAGTGACTTTTGGCGCATAGCACGATCAGAAACATTCATATTTTGCATATTTATTTTTTCAATTAGTGTATCCTCATCAACATACAGAGTTGAAAGGATCTTATAATCGATCGGCTCAAATTTTTCGAGAAATTCTCTAAGTTTACCAACATTTCTTCTAATTGTCACCATATAGTCTTTAAAGTCTATTATCAGTATGTATGCTAATTTTATTTCTTCCCAATTTTCTAAATATTCTTCCAGAATAGAGGGTATAGCTGTATAACGATAGATGCAAATGGAATAATTAAAACTCTGCTCATCGATTATAATTTCTTTGTTTATAACTTTCAAGAGATAGTTTCCCGTTTTTCCGCTTGAAATCTTTCTAAAAAGGTTTGTAATAAGGTATCTAGATAGGTTTACTTCATCAGGGTTTGAATAAAAATAGGCATTCTCATTCAAAACAATTTGATTTAAAATTTCATCTTCGGTTAGTTGCATAGCTATGGTTTTATAATTTAAAAGTTTTTCAAATGTAGGATAGGTTTTATAAATACATTTACGGTTTTCCATAAAGCATTAATAATCAGATTGAATGTTTTATGGTTTTTAAATTAGAAGAAGAATTGAATTTAATAGCGAGGATTTTGAAATAATGAAAACTAGATATTAATTGTTTTTTGAAAAATTATAATTAACAAAAACTAAAAACAAAAATGTAAGTTTTCAAGTAGAACAACCGAAAACGATACATTATTGAAAGATAAATTTTGATATTTCTAAAGCAATAAAGAAACTTGGAATTGAATTGAGAAATAACTATTATAATTTTGAGAGAGATTATATTTGGAATTGTTGAATAAAAAAGACAGCCCGATTAAGCTGTCTTTTTATTTATCCTACGGTGTAAATATCTCCAGTATTTACTTCGTCTTCAATCATATCATGAATTCTTAAAACTTTCAATTTTGAGTTTATTCTCGGACCACCGTTTCGTATTGTTTCGGTCATATATTTTAAATCATCTTCACTATAGTTTACATTAACAACTAATATTTTTCCATATTTATGATAACTTTCAGTTCCTGGATAAAATTCTAAAGTTAAAGTTGGATTAAAACCTTTGAATTGAAATAAACTAGGTAAAGACCATGCATACCCCTTTGACCTTATTTTCGCTGTATATGCTTCAATTGAGTGCATAGCTGCTCTTGCACCTTCTAATTCTAAAACTTGCGAATCGTTTAAATTAGGTTTAGATTCCAAATCTTTAACTGTTGTATAATGTAAAAAATACATTACGTAAACTGATTTTTCTGGGAAACTTGATAAGTCTATAGGCATAGTGAAATATTTATGATTTTATCAAATATATGAAAATTCTTAGAGTAGAATCGATTTCTTTTTATCCAACTGTCATTATAATATTTGTTTTTTTGGATGTTCTTTGAAATGCTAAAAAGAAGATAATAATAAATATAAGAATGATAATGATATTAAAATATCTAATGTTTCCATTTCGTAAACTTATTTGAAATATTCAATGACGGCTAAATAATAAAATAAAAAATCGCAACCACTAGTAATATATAGTGATTGCGATTTTTATTTTGTGGAATTGAGGGGTCTCAATTGAACACTTAATTCCTATAATAATGTTTATAGACAAGGTTGTGAAAAAGCACTAAACACCTGTTTTTATTAGAAAAATTGATGGAATTGATATTTGTTCTGAATTTGATTAGTTCTTTTTTTTATTAATATTAATCTTTTTAAAATGAAAATAAAAGTTTTTTAAATAGTTAATATATTGAAATGCATAATGTTAGAAAAAAAAATCACTCAACAATAAATTGGCTTTAATATTTATGAATACAGTTTTAAATTATAATTTATTTATTAATGTGATTATATCTTGGTTATTTGAGAAATCTAAAGTGACGGCTTGAAGTAGAGATTTTGCCGTGATACTTCCACCTCCGCCTCTAAAAATTACACGTGTAGCTTCTACCCATTGACCTTTACCGCTTTGAGATAGATTGATTAGGGCTAAATTTCCTCCGGCATTTTCCCATATCCCATTTTCTCTAAGGCCTGCTGGATAAAGTTTACACATTACTTCAATTACTTGATCTTTCAGTTTATCTTTTCCTTCATTTGATGTTTCTAGAGATTTATCTGTGCTTAATGGTAAGATTTCCAATAAACCAAAAAGAAATGCTGATACATTTTTTGAAGCGTACGGTTGTGAGCCTTTATTATCCATTACTTCTTTGTCTTCTACCAAATCTGAAATCCCACGTAATAAAAGGCTTTTGGTTAAAGGTCGAGCACGACAAACTTCAAGAAACCCTAAGCCTTCCATTTCAATTGCTAAAGCATGACTTGCATTTTGTTTAATATGTTGATGGAGACTAGATTTGATTGATGCGTCTACTTTTTCACCAGATGCAATTGTTCCAGTTAAAACTTTAATTTCAGTTTGAAATGATAAATCATTTAGTGATCTTGCTAAAGTTTTCCATTCGTCGCTAATTGAATAAGCAGAGGCAAGTCTGTCTAGATCATATGACGATGCACCAAACTGTGGTCTTGCTTTAAAATTTTCATCTTCAGCTTTTCCTCTTTCATATCCTATTACTGTTGTACCAATTACTATATCTCCGACTGAAACATCTTTTAGCCCACCTGCAACTCCTACAAAAAAGATGTAATCTGGTTTAAAAAACTCCAATGCGCGTTCGGTTTCTAATGCAGCATTCACATTTGTTTGGTCTGTTCTACATATGACTATATCAATTTCAATTTCATTTGCAAGTTTATATTTCCCTTTGATATAATCTGTTCCTGTGGTGGGATGAAAAATTGTTTCTTTGCTACTAATGTATTTTAAAACTTCCGCTCTTTCTACTTCTAGTGCGGTTAATACAACTACTGTTTTCATATAATATTTTTAAGTGTTTTTAAAGATTCATCACAAGAAAAATCATCTATCATTTTTTGAAGAAGATCTTTTGAAGAAGGTCTTCCTCCGCTCTTCATATGGGAAATTGCATAGCTCCAAATCTGTTTTCCTGAACCAGTGATGTGTAAATCAGATCTTTGTCCACCTGAGTTTTCCCATAATCCATTTTGATTTGGACCATCAGGATACAGTTCTGTAGCCTTCTCTAGTAGTGCATTCCAAAACTCATCAATAAATGTTGATGACTTGTGTAAGTCATTATTGGGTAAGCTCAGACGATCCCAAAACGATAATAAGTGATAACAATATTTTAATGCTATTGCTAAATCATTTCTCGAATGGCGTAGATTAAAAATACTATTGGCTAGTTCTCTCCAATGCTTAGTTGATGCAATAGAGCCTAGGGTGATAGCATTCTCGGGAGAAAGTTTGAAGTTTGTCAAAACTAATCTTGCATCTATTTCATTGAAATCAGTACAAATTTGAACTAAGTTAAGTTTTAAGGAAGTTGAAAAGAGCGAACTTGAAAGTATCTTAGTTCTTATTATCGATGACTTCATAGTATCTTTTAATGATTTTTCTAAATCATTAAAATTGCTTTTGTTTGAATCAATATCTTTCAAACAGTCAAAAAGGGTAGCTTCTATAAATTGTTCTTTGCACGTGGAAGGGAGGATATCCCAAAGTAAAATTCTTTTCTCAAAATTCTTTAAACTATTAAAATCACTGGAACTTATTTTTGATAGAAGCACTTCATCAAACGGCGAATTTTTAATTAACAAATTCATTATCTCAAACAATATTTTATTAGGATTAGAAACTCCTTTCCAGACGTTAAGCCCCATATCTATTGATTGTAGCCATAACTTCTGCGATACATTATCTGATACAATCAACTTTGCTTTTAAATCAGGTTTTTCTATGATCATCTTGGTAGCTAGTGAAGTTAATCTATCATCACATAATGCTAAAGAATCTGTAATTATTTGATGATCATGTACTTTTGAGCTCATTTTCTCTAGCACAATATCATGTTGTAAATCGGGAATTGCGAGTATTTTGGTAAATGCTTCTTTGGAACCATACAATTCTATGGAGATGATTCCGTATAATGAATACCACTTTTTATTCTTGATTGTTTGAAGTACAATTTCACCATTAACTTTGTTTAATTTAGGTAGTTCTTCAATCAAATCTTTTTCTGCAGAATCATTTAACAGAGGCACTAGTACGTTGGTAATCGAGGGCTCCTTTTCGATGCAGCTCCACAATATTTTTGAATAATCAGAGTGCCAATTTATCAACTTTTCAGTGATAAAATCATAAATAAAATCATGCCACCAATATTTAAGTTTTGCTGTTAAGCCAGTCGTTAAAATACTAGATATTTTCTTTATGTCACAACCAAATTGAATATGACTGTTTAACCATTTTTTTAAAGATTGACCAAGCGATTTTTCTAAATAAGTAAGCTCGTAACCTTTCCATGTTTGGTATTGTAAAAACAAAATATCTTCATATGATGCAGTTAAAAGGTTACTTGCCAATGTATCAATAATCTTCTTTTTGCCTAATATTGCTATTTTTGGCTCTGGACAATATTTGGAAACTAGGTCGCAAAAGATTAGTAATTCTGTAAAAGATTTTTTTTTATTTAAATTTTGATATAGTTCGGTATATTCATTAAGAATTTTCAGGTCATCAATTTCTTCAATTGTGGGATCTAATTCCTTTAAAAGTATGTTCAAACCAGAGCCAATATTCTCAACATTATTAAAGTACCTGATAAGGCTGGTTTCAAGTACTACAATATTTTCTACATCAATAATTGCGCAACATTCTTTAAGCCAGTTTGGCTTAAGTCCCTCAGGAATATAAACTAGATTTAAATTTTCAACATTTAAAAATTTCGAATTAAAGGCAGCTCCGATCCTGCTGTTAATTTTAACCTTATCTGGAATTTTCGACCAGATGAGACTTATCCATAACCAATATTCTTCATTTTCAATCCATGCGATAGTATTATTATTGTCTATGTGGTTAATCATAGCATTTGTGGCAACGATCATCCGTTCACTTTGTAAAACATTGGGTAACGATATATAATTTGTATATTGAATTACATTTAAATTGGCAGACTTGTTGATTTCCTTTAAATGAAATTGTAAAAGGTCTGTTATATCTTTGACTTTTAAAAAATTTTCTAAACTCAAAACCAACGCATGTGAAAAGACTCGTCCAGGCCTACCTTCATGATCTGGAAAAGATTTAATCAACAAAAAGTTATCCTTTACCACAAATCCCCTGATTATTGCTGTTTGAAGTTTGCCATTAGTAGGTCGATCAACCAAATCAGTATATCCTGAAATTTGATTTGTAATTAAGTCTGTTTGATAAGAGGAATTCAAAACAGCATGACCAAGATCCCTTCCTTCGCCAAATATTGCTTGATGTATTTCAATCATAATGATAATGAAATTTCAATTAGTCTTGTAAGATCTTTATCAATCTGCCCATTTTCTAATACAATATATCCAAATGATTCAGGAAGCTCATCTAAGTACTTGTCTTTGGCTGCAATATTATCCAAACGGAATTCCTGGGGTGCTGCACCTAATACCGTAAAGCTATCTTTTTTCCATAATGTTGTAATGAAATTATAGAATAGGGGTAATTTTTCTAGTAAGATTTCAAGTGGTGTATTTGTCGTATTCAGTTCATCCCAGCATGTCATTACAATTATGAGTTTTGGAACACTTATAGAGGTTTTTATCCCTGTACCACGAGCATGTAGCAGGGCTTGTATTAATTCTATAAAATTATACTGGTGTGATAATTCATTGTGGCTTACTTCCTTAACTTTGGACTTGTCAACATCTGCATAACCTGTGATACTCAAGTCATAATGATGATATATCTGACCAGGACGGATGAATAAAATCCAACGATCATTTTCTTTGGCACGAGTTTCCCATGTTTTATCATATTCCAATAGTGCCGTTATGTCCCTTACTTGTTCACCTCCATAATCTTTAAATGTGAGCTCTAGTTCATTTTCCTTCCATTTTACTGGAATGCTAACTTCAGCATTAATTGATGCCGGAGTTGCTTCTGTTTCGAGCCCATCAGCTAACCGGTTATAAGCATTTTTTATTCCTGTAATGTTCATAGGAGTTTTACTTAATTTTATACAACCTTTTTTTGCTTGTATACGGCCGTAAAGTTGTGTAAGGAAAGTTGTTTTTGAAGAGTTTGGAGGGCCAATAATAAGTATGTTATCGTTTACTGTAGTTTCGTCCATGGTAGTTTATAAAAAAATCGTTTGACATCGGTAAGGTTGGAATGAGATATATCTGTTTTGTTTTAGTCATAGCTTCTAGTACATCTTGTGCTAAAGCTAGATTGTTTACAAAGCAGCGCTCATCCTTTGAGTCGACAGAAAAGTTACTTATGTAAAATGTTTTTGCTAAAGGAAAGCTTTCGGCAAGGGATTGTTCTATCGCTTCTTTTATCGTTGGAGGAATATCATCAATTTTATCTGATTTTGACCATGCAATAGCTACATATCTATTACCTAGGTTAGAAGCAATCTGTCCTGCAAGTTGGGTTATTTTTCTTTTGGCCCTTCCTCTTTCTTTTATAATTGCTTCACAGTCTACAAAAAAAATAAAGCCATCAGAGTTTTCGTAAATCCATTTAGCATTGTCAGACTCAATGTCTTCAGTATCATCTGCCCATTTAGTAAAGACTTCTCCGGAGGAATCTGCAAAAACAATATCGTGTAAACTTTCATCTGCTTTTAATGCCATATGATATAGGCTGTAATAATCAGGTGTAGATGGTGTAGCTGCTGGAAAAGATACCTTTCCGTTAGAGCCTATTTTTAGTCCCTTTGCCTGCGCTTCCCATGCAATAAGGGTATAGCTTCCTGCAAAATTCCATTTTGTAAATTTATGACCATTGAAGAGAAGGGTATATAACATACCAAGATAGGATGTCTTGCCTGCGTTTGCAGCACCAATTATACCAATAATTAGAGGGGTAGACCGATGTGAAATCAGATCTAATTTATCAGGAGTAAGTTCCATACCCGACCATGGAATTACCGTATTTTGATCTGCTGATATTTTAGCAGATCCTGAACTAGCCAATTCTTTATTTGAATCAATCCAATTTTGACATTCCTGATAATTAGGACTTAAAAGTATTTTACACAAAGATTTAGGTGCATTGCATCCCTCAGAATCACACTTTTGTCGCATATTTAACTATTTTTGGTTAGATATTTTGACAGCCTGTAAATCATGTAATAACCAAACAACAAGATCTGATAGTGAAACTTCATGGTTAGGATCAAGCCCAGTTTGTAGAAGAAATTCATTTTCTGAACCCTCATTGATTGCATTTGCAAACGCAGATCCCAATGAAATTCTACTTGGCGAGATAGTTTTCAATGAATCCAATGTTTTTAACGAAGGGTTACTAAATTCTAGAGCTTGTTTCAACCAAAACGAAAAAGTCTCTTTCTTTTCTAAATCCTGATGAATTTCCCGTAGTGCTTCTCTCAATAAGTAATTCGCACTCTCAGGATATATTGTGCCTATCAGAAGTGAAAGGTCATTTGCCATCGTTATGGCCATTTCGATTGGTTTTAGATTTCGATAAGAATCGTTTAAAGTAGGTGAATACAATGTCTGTCTCCACCAAAGCAATTCTGACCGTTTATTTGCTGCTGTGGCACTTTGATTAAATGATTTTGAAGCGGCAAGAAAAAATTCTGTGAACTGAGAAAAATATTCATTAATATCCTCTTCAACAGTATTTGTTAAATTACTTATCGCTGTGTTCTGTTCTAAAAGCGCCTTGTCAAATATTGCTGCAAGTCCGGGAGCTGCACGTTCGGAAAAATATTTAGCCCACTCCCAATTTCCTGCTGCAGGATGAGATGGGTTCTCACCACCACCACCTTGTGATACCCACCCGCTATGTATAGATGCTGCTTTTAAAAGTGCCAAAAGCTCTACTTTATTTACTTGCGTTGAAATTTTGGCAGTAGTTGTAACGTTCAACTTTTTGATATCTGTAATTACAGGCGTATTCACGCTCCATATTTTTCTGCTTTCATTTTCAAAGGCATTTCCCATATCTACTATTAAACTGGAAAGAGCGTTTTGTTCCTTTTTTACTTGATAATAAGAGATTACATTACGACCAGTTAACCATATGATAGCACCGATTTGCTCATCTGATTTCGCTAATTCAGACAAAGCTTGTAAAATTACAATTCTCACATAGGTAGTTGGTTTATCTTTAGTGGAAGTACTATTTTTAAATGTCGGCCAATTCTTTATTATTATAGCTTCAACTTCGGAGACAGCAGGATTTGTCTCATCAATTAGAGGATCAAGAGAAATTAGTGTATATGGTATAATTAATTGTTTTTTCTTTGCCAAGTAGGTTTTTAATGCTGTAACTGCTTTGGTCAAGCTCTCAATATTGCCTGCATCTGAGGTCTTAATAAATTGATTATTTAGAAAAATTTGGAGTATAGTTTCGGTCATAATGGTTAGTTTCTATTAATTTAATAAATTATTATTCCATCTGTTAGTGTCAAATTGTTGGCTCGAAATATAAGAAAAATAAAACGAATTACTTTTATTTTCATTGTTTCTATTTTAAAAGAGTTTTTAAGAAAACGATTTTAGAATAATTGTTAATTACGGTAAGTGATTAAGTTAATCTTATTAGTTTTTTTATAGAATAGCATTAATCTTAAATCTGAATGTTTCAAAAATATCAATTATGAGATATAAAACTGCAGGTATAAATACCTATTTGACCTTTTTATTTAGGTTTTAATTGATTTAAAAACCCCGCTCCGCAAAGTCTTCCTTATGAAAAGCTGCGCAAATGTCTCTGACTTTGCGCAATTTTTTTGTTTCTTAGAAATTGTAAACCTCATAAAAGTCTCCCGACTTTTTACGTTTAGTTCTATATTATCTTGATTTTTTTACATTCAGGGAACAATATTCTAAGAAAATTAGTTTTCAAGTCGGAGACTTTGAGAGGTTTTCGTTTTTTAATTACATTTGTTTAAAATGGCGCAAAGTCAGAGACATTTGCGCAGCGTGAATAAGGAACACTTCGTGGAGCGGGGGGTGGAAACTTGAAATAAAATAATTTCTTTTATTCAAGTAAGCAAATAGAGTTGGAAATTTATAAAGGATTTTTTTTCTTAAAAAATCTACGATCCTGACACAAAAACGTGGAATAGTGAAATATCTTTATAGATTACTATTATGATGTTTAATGTTATTTGTGTTGAAATTACTAAGATTTAATTAGAACAGTGACATTATTAGGTTATGCTCAGTTTGGTTATTACAAGATTTTGATAGACCATTTAGCACTACTATTGATAAGAAGCTGCCTGTTTAAGAGGCAGGGGTACTATAAATTCAGCACAATTATCTTTCTATCCATTGGAAGCTATAGTATCATTATGTCTTTTTGCTATTTTTCTGCAAAGTGCAAGGCCAAGACCGTTTCCTTCAAACTCATCCTTGAAGTGCAGTCTTTCAAATGCATTAAATATCTTCTCGGCATAAATAGGATCCAGTCCAATACCATTGTCCTTGATTTTTATTTCTAATATTTTAGTAAATTCTATAAAATCCCTATTATAAAATTTCTTACATTTTTTTCATATTGATAAATTAAAAATATGTAATTTTATGATTCAATCTGCTGAAAAACAACCGTTATCCATATTTTTTTTTTTTAACTAATAAACAATCTGTTTTAATTATGAAAAAGATTTTTTTACTCACAGGATTAATTTCTATATTTTCTTTTAGCATTTTAAATGCCCAGGAAAATTCTTCTACAGGAAGCTGGCCAGACAGAACAGTTTTGCCTGTTGAACCTTATCAAAAAGTAGGCAAAGTAGCGCCAACAATTAAAGATTCGGATAAAATTGATTGGCCAAAGGAAATTAGTGCTCCAGAAGGTGCTCCTAATGTCTTGCTAATTATGATTGATGATGTTGGTTTTGGCGCAAGTTCAACCTTTGGTGGTCCAATTCCAACTCCAAATTTTGATGCTCTTGCCAAAAACGGATTAAGATACAATCGTTTTCATACAACAGCGGTTTGTTCGCCTTCCAGAGCTGCATTAATTACAGGAAGAAATCATCATACAGCTGCAACAGGAATTATTATGGAATTTTCAACCCCTTATCCGGGTTATAACAGTTTAGTACCACGAAGCGTTGCTACTATTGGTAAAATATTGACGGATAATGGATACGGAACTTCATGGTTTGGTAAAAATCATAACGTACCAGATTGGATGACTACTCCGGCAGGACCCTTTAATTTATGGCCAACTGGTTTAGGATTTGAATATTTTTACGGATTTCTTGGTGCCGATGCGCATCAATTCAGACCAGCTTTGTATGAAGGTACAAAAGCAATTGATCCCTATTTAAAAGATGAAAAAGTCGATAATAATTACATATTAGACGAAGATTTGGCCAATCATGCTATACATTGGATACAAACACAAAAAAATGTTTCACCTAACAAACCTTTCTTTGCTTATTACACTCCTGGAACAGCCCATGCTCCTCACCAGGCACCAAAAGAATGGATTGCCAAATTTAAAGGAAAATTTGATCAGGGATTTGACAAGCAACGTATTGCAACTTACGAAAATCAAAAGAAATTGGGCATTATACCATCTGATGCATTATTAGCTGCGACACCCGCGGAGTATCAAAAATGGGATGCGCTTACTCCGGGAATGAAAAAAGTAGCTGCCAGAGAAATGGAAGTTTACGCTGCTATGTTGGCTTACTGCGATTATCAAATTGGAAGAGTTATTCAGTCTGTTAAAGATTTGGGAGAATTAGACAATACGATGATTATCTTTATAATGGGGGATAATGGCGCCAGTGCAGAAGATCCAACAGGTCACGGAATGACCAGTGAGATTGGTATGTTGGTAAACGGTGAAGTTGATACAGAAGAATATATGTTAAAACACCTGGACGATTTTGGCGGGCCATGGATGGGAGAACATTATTCTCATGGTTGGGCTCACGCCATGAATACTCCTTTTCAATGGGATAAAAAGATCGCCTCTCATTTAGGAGGCAGCCGCACCGGTATGGTTATTTCATGGCCTGCAAGAATTAAACAAACAGGTCAGATCAGAAGCCAGTTTGCTCATATTACAGATATTGTACCTACTATTTTAGAAGCAGCCAATATTCCACAGCCTAAAAAGGTAGACGGTTTTGAACAAACACCAATTGCGGGAAAAAGTCTTGTGTATTCATTTGATAATGCAAATGCGCCTGAAACCCATAAAACACAGTATTTTGAAGTTATTGCCAATAGAGGTTTTTATAAAGATGGCTGGCTGGCAAGTACAACTCCTAAAAATCTTCCTTGGCAAGGTCATCCTGTACCGTCTGAAGATCCTGTAAAAGATTATAAATGGGAATTATACGATCTTACAAAAGATTATAGCCAGGCGAATGATATTGCAGCACAAAATCCGGAAAAATTAAAAGAAATGCAAAAAGCTTTTATGGAAGAAGCTGAAAAATATAAAGTCTTTCCATTTGATGATCGATACATTGACAGAGTAAATCCTGAGAATCGACCAAAATTTAACGTAGGCAGAACGAAATTTGTTTTTTATCAGGGAGGTTCACGTATAACGGAAGGAATGGCACCCAATATGAAAAATACATCGTTTAGTATAACTGCAGAAATTGAAGTTAAGGCGGGACAGGAAGGAATGATTATTACACAAGGAGGTTATTTTGCCGGCTTAGCATTGATGCTTCAAAAAGGAAAACCAACATTTGCCTATGCATTTTCCCATTATCCTGAACATAAATGGAGTATTCAATCGCCTACCGCCTTAACAGCAGGTAAACATACTATTGTTTTGAATTTTGATTATGCTGGTGGCGGAGTTGGAAAAGCAGCAAAAGCTACATTAATGGTCGATGGTAAAAAAGTAGCAAGTGGTGATATTTCTAAAACAGTTCCGAGTAGATTCTCTTCTGATGAAACTTTAGATGTGGGGGAAGATTTTGGTACACCAGTAAACAGAACTTACGATGCTCCTTTTACTTTTCAGGGAAAAATAGAGAAAGTTACAGTGGATTTGAAGCCATGATAAAAGTTAGCTTTAGAATAAAACTAAGCTACTTTAAATCATGTTAAAAAACATTTTGTAAATTTCGCAATCATTACTAAAAATTACAAAACTCCAAAGTTATTTGATTTTGGAGTTTTTTGATTAATGATTTTTGTCTTTCAGGTAGTTATAATATATTCAAATCCTACCGTTATATATTTTTATTAATAGTGGATTTGTAATTTTAAAGAAACTTTTTATTCCATGATATTGACAGAAAATTTAAATTTGAATTAAGTTAGATTATGAACTTTCGAAAATTAACTGCGGAAAACAAGCAATTTTATTTAGCATAAATAGAAGATAGTGTAATTTCCAAAATGCTCTTTTTAAAAACTGATTTTACGCTTTCGGCTCTTGCAAAAGAAACCGGAATTCAACTCCATTCGCTTTCGTATCTAATTAATTCAGAAATTAATTGTCATTTTAAGGATTATCTAAATTTGAAGAGAATAGAATATTTCAAAGAAAAGGTAAATAATTATGAATGGAATGATTTGACAATAGAAAGAATGGCTATGGCCTCTGGATTTAGGTGTTATAGAGCATTTTTAAAACACGTCGGTATGTCTCCTTTAGAATATTTAAAATCACATAGAATAGAATTTGAGCCTCGCAAAGTTTCCAAAGCTAGCAGTTATAACTATGGTTAATTGAAAAGTTAATCTTTTGTAGAATCAATGTCATCCAAAACTGCGTTTTTACACCCTTTATTAATGGTCGCCTTCCAGATTTACAAAAAATGCTGATGTATAGCTGTATTCTGAATCCTATAATTTTAATTCCCATTTTCACTTCGTAATAATGTATCTTAATAGTACCCCCACAATTCTTTATTTTAATTGATTATGGAATCTTAATTTCTGGAGTTGAAATTAACTTAATGCATATTTTTTTGTATTAAAAGATAGCTTCTATTGATTAATACTGTAAAGAGATGTTCTTAATTTGTAAGAGCGAGAGTTCTCGAATTGTTTTTATAATTTTTATTAACAATAAAAACATCAACTAAATTGTCAACTAAAAATAAAAAAGCCCGTAAACAAGGGGTTTACAGACTTTTTTGTGGAGTCGCCGGGAATCGAACCCGGGTCCAAACAAGCAACTAAAGAGCTTTCTACACGTTTATTTCCTGATTGGATTTTCGTTGTTAAGCTAGGTCAGGAACAACCACTCAACACTTATCTTCTTAATTTCGATCTCCACCCGAAGCTCATGGAAATCTAGGTTTATTTTTACGGTTCCCCTAAACTGACCGCCACAAACCAAGGCTTTCAAGGAGAATCCAGCTTCCCTATCTTATAGGGACGTGGCTAATCTTACTATAATTCAGATTATGCAGCTAAAGCGTAGTTATTTTCGCCGTGTAAAATTGTAAGATCTTATATTTACGAGCAAGGTCTCAATGCTCGACGTGCTTACTTTCCAATTCGACTTGCTGTCAAAACCAGTCGACCCCAAAAATGAGTTTGCAAATTTATACTATTTGAAGTTAGTTTGGTAATAAAATTTTCAGAAAAATTGTATTATTCTATGTAGTCGAAAGTCAAATGTCATAAAGTTTTTAAAGTCAAATACTTTCGTGCTCTTTTTATCCAATTGGTGTATTTTAAAGAAGAGCGAAGTCAATATGATAATACATTTGTGACCTTAGGACTTTTGACTTTCGACTTTCGACTATTGTATTATTCTTCATCCTTAAAATTAAAAGGATAATCTCCAAAAATGGGTGCCAGTTTGCGAACGGCATATGTTTTAGTAGTCATTTTGTTGGACAAAGCTATAATCGTCACATTTTCCTTTTGAAGCGGTATATAAGATGAGGTATTCCCATGCCACCAACCGTTATGGAAATAGAAATTTTGACCTGTTTCCCAATTGATCATTCGGATACCCAAACCATAATTTTTTGTTCCTTTTCTTTCGTTGCTATAACCTGTATATACCTCTTTTAATAAAGCCGGTTTCAAAAAGTCAGGTGAATTTCTGGCTCGGTCAAATTTTAAAAGATCTCGGGCAGTCGAAAATACGTTTTTATCTCCGTAAACATTATCCAGATAATCAAAACCTATTTCTGCGCCATTCCCTTTATAGGATGGAACAATTTTTTTTCTGTCTTTGTCATCGTCAAAAACATAAGTATGTGTCATTCCTAAAGGTTTGAAAATGATTTCAGACATTGCTTCTTTATACTTCAAACCGGTAATTTTTTCGATAATCAGAGCTAACATGGCATAGTTGGTATTGCAATATCCAAAACGTGTTCCCGTTTTTGATTCCAGTCCAATATCTTTTGTTGCCAGAATATTTAAAATATCTGCATTGGTAAGCTGATTATGTCGATCCCAAATTGATTTATCATGATCTGTAAAATAGGCGTAATTACGCATACCGCTACGATGGCTTAACAACATTCGAACGGTACAATCTTCGTAAGGAAATGTTTTTAAGATTGTATTTACTTTTTGATCTAAATCAAGTTTACCGGCATTAACCAATTTTAAGACTGTAGTCGCAGTCAAAACTTTGCTTACAGAAGCAATTTGTACAGGTGTATCTGCAGTTATTTTTGTGCCTTCATTTTTATTGGCATAACCGTTATATCTTTCAAAGATAATCTGACCATTTCTGGCAACAAGAAAGCTTCCATTCATGCTGTTGTTTGGCCAGTTTTTAGTGTAAAAATGATTTATTCTCCCTTTTACTGAATTTATATAGGCCTGGCTTAATCTCTTTTCAGGAGCATGAGGTTTCATCCTGGGCATTGTATCCTCTACCGCTGAAACAGTATCTGTAGTTGTTTTTTTATCTTTTCCACATGAACTTAAAACTAGGATTAGGAAAAGTATTTGTGGTATATTTGTTTTTTTTAGGAGACTCATTTTCATCATTCTTTAAAAACAAATATATAGAATTCAATATTTATGTTTTGGTTTTTTGACGTTGTCAAAAATTTAATTTTAACATTGTTTTAACTTCTTTTTTTGTTAGTCGATTGTACATCAGCTCTTAGCGTTATAAAAATGTTTCAAATAAGAAAATAACAACAAAATTTTAACTAATTTTGTTATATTTGAAACAAATTGAATCTAAAAAGTTATATTAATACTTATCTTAATCTCGTATAAATGAAATTTGGAATTATAAAAGAAAGAAAATCCCCACCAGACAGACGGGTAGTGTTCTCACCAAATGAACTTGCTAAATTAAAACAGCTTTATCATGATGCAACTGTTGAAGTTGAAACTTCTGATATCCGAATTTTTACTGATCTGCAATATAAAAGCATGGGCATAACTGTGACCGATAATGTCTCAGATTGCGATGTTTTGTTTGGTGTAAAAGAAGTTCCTGTTGAAAATTTGATTCCAAATAAGGCTTATTTCTTTTTTTCTCATACAATAAAGAAACAACCTTATAATAGAAAATTGTTAAAAGCAATTTTAGAAAATAATATCGATTTATACGACCACGAAACTATTGTTGATGCTGAAAATCGTCGTTTGATTGGTTTTGGAAAATATGCCGGAATGGTTGGTGTATACAATGGAATTCGTGCTTTCGGAATAAAATTTGAATTGTTTAAATTACCAAAAGCAGAAACGCTGGCAGGAAAAGAAGCTTTAATCGCGCACTTAAAACGTATTACCTTACCATCGTTGAAATTTGTCGTTACCGGAACCGGAAAAGTAGGAAGCGGTGTAAAAGAAATTTTAGATGCTATTAAAGTTAAAGAAGTTACAGTAGATAACTATTTAACTAAAAAGTATACGCAGTCAGTTTATGTTCAATTGGATGTTTTAGAATACAACAAACGAATTGACGGACAGGTTCTGGATTTCAATGATTTTACTTCACATCCTGAAGCCTATGTGTCAGATTTCGAAAAATTCACAAAAGTTTCAGATATCTATTATGCAGGTCACTTTTATGATAATGCAGCGCCAATGATCTTAACTCAGGAGATGCTGAATGCCAGTGATTGCAAATTGAGGGTTGTTGCAGATATTTCGTGTGATGTTAATGGGCCAATCGCCTGTACATTACGTTCGTCGACAATTGAAGAACCTATTTACGGTTATTTCCCATTAGAAAATAAAGAAGTTGATGTTTTTCACCCCGCTGCAATTGTAGTAATGGCGGTTGATAATTTGCCATGCGAAATTCCGAAAGATGCAAGTGAAGGTTTCGGAGAACAATTTATGGAACATGTTATTCCGGCATTTTTTAACGGAGATAAAGACGGAATTCTACAAAGAGCCAAAATTACTGAAAAAGGAAAATTGACTCCAAGATTTGCTTATTTACAAGAGTATGTCAATGGTTAATTGTGAATGGTAAATTGTAAATTAATGATTTGATCTAATAAAAAGGGTTTTATAAAAGTCTAGACTTTTATAAAACCCTTTTTATTAAAAACTAACATTTTTGTTCGAGATCAAAGAGTGACTTTTCGTTGGTTGAAGTGACGCAAACCAAATTAATTAATAATTTACCATTCACAATTAACAATTAAATCAAACCATCTCTTCCGGTTTTACCCAGGCATCAAAATCTTCCGGAGTAACATAACCCAAACGAACAGCTTCTTCTTTAAGAGTTGTTCCGTTTTTATGGGCAGTTTGTGCTATTTCTGCGGCTTTATAATACCCAATTTTAGTATTTAAAGCCGTAACCAACATTAGAGAATTGTCTACTAATTCTTTGATACGTTTGTAATTGGGTTCGATTCCCTGAGCGCAATGTTCATCGAAGGAAACACAGGCATCTCCTAATAATCGTGCTGATTGTAAAAAGTTAGCAGCCATAACCGGTTTAAAAACATTTAATTCATAATGTCCCTGCATTCCGCCAATGGCAATTGCCATATCATTTCCGATAACCTGAGCGCAAACCATCGTTAAGGCCTCGCATTGTGTTGGATTTACTTTTCCAGGCATGATGGAAGAACCTGGTTCGTTTTCAGGAATATGAATTTCACCAATTCCGGATCGTGGGCCTGAAGCCAGCATTCTAACGTCATTTGCTATTTTGTTTAAAGAAACGGCCAATTGTTTTAGAGCACCATGCGTCTCTACAATAGCATCATGTGCTGCCAGAGCTTCAAATTTATTTTCGGCTGTAATGAAAGGCAGGTTGGTGAATTTAGCGATGTAGTCGGCAACTTTTACGTCGTAACCTTTTGGTGTATTTAGTCCGGTGCCTACTGCGGTTCCTCCAAGAGCAATTTCTGAAAGATGTGCTAAAGTGTTTTTAAGCGCTTTTAAACCAAAAGATAATTGAGCGACATATCCTGAAATTTCTTGTCCTAATGTTAGAGGAGTAGCATCCATAAGATGGGTACGGCCAATTTTTACAACATCTTTGAATTCAGTTGCTTTTGCGGCTAAAGTTGCCTGTAATTTCTCAACTCCCGGAATAGTAGTTTCTACAACAATTTTATAAGCTGCAATATGCATTGCGGTTGGGAAAGTATCGTTTGATGATTGTGATTTATTGACATCATCATTGGCTTTAATAAACGGTTCGCCTTCGCCAATATTAAATCCCTTTAAAACTTGTGCGCGATTGGCAATTACTTCGTTAACGTTCATGTTACTTTGTGTTCCCGAACCTGTTTGCCAAATTACTAACGGAAATTCATCTTTTAATTGGCCTGCTAAAATTTCGTCGCAAACGGCTGCAATCGCATCCCTTTTTTCGGCTGGTAAAACTCCTAAATCTGCATTGGCGTATGCAGCTGCTTTTTTTAGATAGGCGAAACCTTCGATGATTTCTGACGGCATTGAAGCAGATGGTCCAATTTTGAAATTGTTGCGGGAACGTTCTGTTTGTGCACCCCAATATTTATCAGCAGGGACTTGTACTTCGCCCATGGTGTCTTTCTCTATTCTGTATTTCATTTGTATATATAGTTTGTTGTAAAATGTTGCTGGTGAATTGAACGCGGATAACACGGATTTACTTCGTAAAAAACGCGGATTAAAAACGGATTTTTTTCTCTGATGTTTAAAATTTCTTTTGAAAATGAATGCCTAGCCCCGATAGTAGAGGAAATCCTTTTATATTTTTTCTTTAAAAATATAAAAGATTGTAACGAATAGCGGGAACCAGCTCCTGTAAATACTCATAATCTTCAAATTTAGACAGTTAGATGATAATTGAAAAAATTTCTTATTTAAAATGAGTTTAAATATACGGATAATTGTGTTTTTATAAAAATTGATTTGGATTTTATTGCTAAGGAAAAATATAAAACTTACATTTGTCCTTACATTCAAAAATTCCGGAAAACATGTTTGAATTTTCACAGTACTTAGGCTTTTTACTTTTCTTGACCATACTAACTATAGGGTTTTGGTTGATGTTTTTCTTAGTTGGTTTCGTATCTTATTGGGTTACGGGAGCAAGCTGGGAAATGTTCAAAGAGAAAAGAGCAAAAAAGAGACAAGAAGAGCAATCAATTTAATTTTAAATTGACTTCATAAAAAAAGGACCCGTTTTTACGAGTCCTTTTTTTTATGGCATAAGGTTAGAAATTCCAATATTTAAAATTCCAAATTCCAATAAAAAAAATTCCAAATTCCAATAAAAAAAATCCAAATTCCAATTTTAAAAACTTAGTTATTGAGTCTTAAATTGGAATTTGGAATTTTTAATATTGGAATTTAACTAATATTATCCCGGATAATCTCCGCCGCCGTCACCTTCGTTTTTAGGCTGTGCATTCTTATCTCTTTCACTTTTAGGTTTGTTGAAACGATAGGTAAACGATAAATTGAATTGACGTTTACGGAATTGCATTTCACCATAAGAGGTTTGACTCTCAAGAGTTGTGTCATTTTGAAGGTACGTATACGATCTCATGATTCTTGAGTTGAAAATATCGCTAATATTGAAAGCAATTGTTCCTTTGTCTTTCATTACGTCTTTACTTAACGCGGTATTCATAGCAAATTGACCTAAGTTTTTACCTTGTGCTGTTTTTTGCTCACCGTTATAAGTACCGTTTAATTGCCAGTCTATTTTGTATGGCAACGTTATTTTTGAGCTAACTCTGGCAAACCAGGTATTGGCCTGGTTGTCCAGATTTTGAACAACATTGTTTCCATTTGTGTCTGTATACGTGTTTGAACCTGTAGTTTTGACATTATAAAGATTGAAGTTACTGTTGATTCTCCACCATTTGTATGGGTTGTAATTAAAGGTAAATTCAAAACCAAATTTTTGTTCTTTTCCTAAGTTGATCGGTCTGCTTAAAATAACCGGAATTCCGTTTACTTCTTCACCGTTTGGTGTTCTCACAAAACTAAAAACGTCTTTTGTGTCTTCAAAATAAGCAGATGTTGTAAACGTTACTTTGTCCCAACGTTTGATATATCCAACATCATATTTGTCAGTCAATGAAGGATCTAGATCCGGATTTCCCTGAAAGATATTAACGTTACTTGAATAGTTTACGGCTGGGTTCATGAAACGTCCTCTTGGTCTTGTTAAACGTTTACTGTAGCTGGCCGTGAAGTTGCTTTGATCTGAGATTTCATAACTTACAAAAGCACTTGGAAACAAGTTGTTGTATTTTTTAGTATTAAAATCTTTAGTATCCAATAAGTTAACCTGTATGTTAGTGTCTTCCCAACGCAAACCAAATAAATAAGAAAATTTGTTTACTTTAAATCCGTACGAAGTATAAAGTGCATTGATGTTTTCTTTGTATTCTAAAGTGTTTGATAAGTTTGAAATAGGAGCATCATTCTCATCCTTAACAAAATATTCATTGTTCAGGTCACCGAAACTTCCTTTATATCCTGCTTCAAATTGACTTCCTTTTCCTAAAGGCAAAACGTAATCAGCCTGTACCTGAATTTGTTTCTGAACCTGATCGTTTAAGGTAGTATTGAAATTTGGAGATGCCGTAATGTAACTGTTACTATCGTCTGTATTTCTTGAAATCGATAAATCGGCAGTAAGTTTATGTCCTTTATCGTTGAAGTTTTTAATTAAATTAGAAGTATATTCTACATTCGCGCTTCCGGTATCACCATTATTTAAACGATAAGAAGATCCTGTAAAAGCATGATTAGCATCGTAATTATTGTAATTGATTAAGTCCGTTGTGTTCCCTGAACTTTTTTGGTAATTAATGGCATTGGTCCAAAAAGTATTTTTCGCCACTGTCCATTCTATCCCGGCTCTTCCATTGAATCCATCGTTTGTTCTTTTTGTGTCACGATCTTCATCTAAAAAGCCTTTTGGTGTTCCATCAGCATTGTAATAAGATGTGTTAGTTTCACCACCACCTTCGTTCGTTCTGTAGTTATAACCTGCAGTCGTAAAGTAGTTTAGCTTTTCTGTTTTATAGTTTAAATTGGCACTTAAGCCATAAGTTTCCGGAAGTCCGGTAGAGGCTATGAAAGTCCCGTTGAAACCTTGATTTTTACCTTTCTTAAGAATAATATTAATTAATCCTGAACCACCTTCAGCATCATAACGAGCTGATGGATTGGTAATAACTTCGACTTTATCAATAGCATCTGCAGGAAGCTGACGTAAAGCTTCTGCAACATTTATCGCATTTGAAGGTCTTCCATCAATTAAAATTCGGATATTATCACTTCCTCTTAGACTTACATTTCCTTCTGTATCAACAGAAACAGATGGTACGTTGTCTAAAACGTCGCTTACAGTTCCTCCTTTTACCATCATATCCTGACCAACATTGTAAACTTTTTTGTCCAGTTTTATTTCGACTGTAGATTTTTCAGCACGAACAACAACTTCATTCAATTGTGCTGCATCTTCTGATAAATTTACAACTCCTAAACTAGTGTCTCCGGAAATGATTTTTCCTTTGATTTCGGTTGATTTAAATGAAATAAATTCAACTTTTATATCATAAGTACCAGGGGCAACAGCTACTTCAAATTCACCTTTAGGGTTGGTAATTCCGCCTGCAATAACTTTGGTGTCGTTTGGAGCCATTAGCGAAATAGTAGCATATTCAAGCGGTTGTTTGCTTACTTTTTCGAATACTTTTCCGGTAACTTTTACCTTGTTTTTACCAGGAGGTGCCTGCTGTGCATAGTTGTAAAAACTTGTTAAGAAAAGAACAAGTAATACAGCAAATTTGATTTTTTTCATTGTTATTTTTGGTTTCATTTATTCTTAGACGGCAAAAGTAGCTTTTGGTTTAAAGAGTAAAATCACAAAAAAATGTTAATTTGGTACTTTAGATCGAGTCTAAAAAGGATGCCACATTGTCTAAATCTCTACCAATAATGGCTTTCCCGTCTTTTATTACAATTGGTCGCTCAATCAAAATTGGATTGTCAACCATCGATTGAATGATTTCGTCATTGGACATTGTTTTTCCTTTGTAATTTTCAATCCAGACTTTTTCTTTAGTTCTGACTAATTGGAGTGGTTCGAGGTCTAATTTTCCTAGTAAAACTTTTAAATCATCAAATGTTGGCGTATTGGTTAAATAAGGAATAATTTCATATTCCTGATTAGCCTGATCCATAAAAGCAAGGCAAGTTCTTGATTTTCCGCAACGTGGATTATGATAAATTTGTATCATTTTGTTATATATTAAAATGTTGTAAGATAGTTAATGCAAAAATGGGTATTTTAGCGACATCAAAAGTAAGATTTACTTATTAAATCCAATTCTCATTTTTTAAATTTTAAGTTATGTTTCTAGAACAAGGAATTAAGCCACAAAATAAATTTTGGTTGTATCTTATTGGATCAGTTTTAATTATTATAGCATCGTTTATTGGACAAATTCCTTTTTCTGCAGCTGTTTTGTATTCCAGCTTTGTCAACAAAAAAGCTTTTCCGACGGATAATGCAGAGGTAATGCAGATTTTTGATCCCAATATTACTTTGTTTCTCGTGATGATTTCTTTTGCTTTTGCTTTTGCCGGAGTTTATTATGTTATAAAATATCTACATAATCAAACTCTTTTATCAGTAACAACATCAAGAAAAAAAGTAGACTGGAGCCGTATTTTATTTTCATTCGTAGTTTGGTCTATTTTTTCAGCGTTGAGTTTTTGGGTGGTTTATCTAAGATCTCCGGAAAATTTTGTCTGGAATTTCAAACTGGTTCCCTTTCTTATTTTGGTATTAATTGGAATACTATTAATTCCTATTCAAACGAGTACAGAAGAATATGTTTTTAGAGGTTATTTGATGCAGGGATTTGCCAATTTAGCCATGAATAAATGGTTTCCTCTTCTGATGACTTCTTTAATATTTGGCTCGATGCATATTCTTAATCCGGAAGTTACAAAAATGGGCTACATCATTATGGTTTATTATATCGGTACAGGTCTGTTTTTAGGTATTATTACTTTAATGGACGAAGGAATGGAGCTGGCTTTAGGATTTCATGCTGCAAACAATTTGGTTGGGGCTATACTGGTAACATCAGATTGGACTGTTTTTCAAACCTATTCTATTTTTAAAGATATGTCGGAGCCTTCTGCAGGATTAGACGTTATCCTTCCAATTTTTGTGGTTTATCCGATTTTGCTTTTTATTTTCAGTAAAAAATACAATTGGACAAATTGGAAAGAAAAATTAACAGGGAAAATTGCTATCTTAGAGTCACCAAACTAAATACTTATGTTAGAATTAACACACAAAAACGTTCACAACCATTTTAGGATAAATGGATACCATTTAAACGCAATTGATTTGTGTAGGGTGGCTTATGATTATATTAAAGAAGGAGATGCTAATGAACAGGCAATAGGAGAATTTTTGTTGGATTGGTTCGATAACAAGGAGTATATCGAAATGAGAACTTCAGGAACAACCGGTCTTCCTAAGATAGTGAAATTAGAAAAACAAGCCATGATTCAATCGGCACTGGCTACGGGAGATTTCTTTGAATTGGAACCTCGTAATAAAGCTTTACTTTGTTTACCGGTAAAATTTGTTGCAGGCAAAATGATGTTGGTGCGAAGTTTAATTTTAGGTCTCGATTTAGATATTGTAACACCCAGTACAGAACCCTTAGCTTTAAATGATACCAAATATGATTTTGTTGCCATGGTGCCTTTACAGGTCCAGAATTCGATTGAAGCTTTAGAAAATGTAAAAAAGTTGATTATCGGAGGAGCAAAATTAGATTCAGCACTTGAAGCTAAATTATTGCCTTTAAAAACGGAAATTTACGAAACCTATGGCATGACCGAAACCATTACTCATATTGCTGCAAAGAAATTAGGAGCAAGTGTTTTTACGGTTTTACCAAATGTAAAAATTGCACAGGATGATAGAGGTTGTCTGGTGATTACGGTTCCATCTATTTCTGATGAGCCTATTGTTACAAACGATTTGGTTGAAGTGATAAGAGAGAATCAATTTATTTTTTTAGGAAGAATTGATAATGTAATTAATAGTGGAGGAGTGAAGCTAATTCCTGAACAGATAGAAGCAAAGCTAATTGAAAAACTAGATTCCAGATTTTTTGTAACCGGTATACCGGATGCTACTTTAGGAGAGAAATTAATCCTGGTTATTGAAGGTGAAAAACAAGATTTTGCTTCTGATTTTTTTGATGTCTTAGATAAATTTGAAAGACCAAAAGAAATCGTTTTTGTTCCGAAATTCAAGGAAAATGAAAATGGAAAGTTATTAAGAAAGCCAAGCCTGATTTGATAAAATCCAAATAAAAAATTCCAATTTGATACTGTCCAAAGAGATAATGATCCTTTATATTAAATCACTACAAGATTACTCCGTTAGAAGTTTAATGTTGGTAGAAAAAAAATGTGACAACGAGAAAAAATGTCCCACCGGGACTAAATGTTTTAAAAATAAAAAAACAAAAATCCCAAATTCCAATTTTAAAGTTGGAATTTGGAATTTTTTATTTGGAATTTATTTTTTATGCTTTTCGCTCCATAAGTGCCATATAAAATCCATCAAAACCAGACTCAGAAGCCAAAATTTTACGATCTTTTATAAAAGTAAATTGTTTTCCGATTTCAGTTTTTAAGAATTTTTCGACTTGTTCCTGATTCTCTGATGGTAATACAGAACAGGTTGCGTAAACTAATTTTCCGCCTGGTTTTACAATTTTAGAATAACTCTCTAAAACTTCAGACTGAACTTTACGAATGTTGTCAATAAATTCAGGTTGTAATTTCCATTTCGCATCAGGATTTCTTTTTAAAACTCCTAAACCGCTACATGGTGCATCAATTAAAACACGGTCTGCTTTTTCGTGTAATTTTTTGATCACTTTTGTAGTGTCAATGATACGATATTCAATATTAAAAGCACCATTTCTTTTTGCTCTTAATTTTAATTGTTTCAATTTGCTTTCGTACAAATCCATCGCAATTAATTGTCCTTTATTTTCCATTAAAGAAGCAATATGCAACGTTTTTCCTCCGGCTCCTGCACAAGTATCCACTACACGCATTCCTGGTTTTACATCAAGAAAACCAGCAACCAATTGTGAGTTGGCATCCTGAACTTCAAAAAGTCCTTGTTTAAAAGCATCTGTTAAAAATACGTTTGCTCTTTCTTTCAAAACTAAAGCTTCAGGCTGATCTTTTAAATATTCTGTTTCAATATTTAAATCCATCAAAGTGTTTCTTAAGTTTTCTTTAGTTCCTTTAAGTGTATTGGTTCTTAAAATAACTTTTGCGGGTTGGTTTTGAGCCGTAATTTCTTTAGACCAAACTGCTTCGCCTAATTCTTTTACTCCCAATTCATCCATCCAGTCCGGAATAGATTCTTTAAGTGCTCTGGTTTTTGAAAGTTCGTCAAAACGACCTTTGATTTTTCTTTCAGGAGTTCCTTCCAATTGTCTCCAATCCGGAATAGGGTATCCTCTTAAAACTGCCCAAACAGCAAACATTCTCCATAAATTGTCTCTGTCAAAAGGTTCTTTAACTTCGGCAATTTCAGCGTATAATCTTTTCCAACGAACAATTTCGTATATTGTTTCAGCAACAAACTTCCTGTCAGAACTTCCCCAACGTTTGTCTTTTTTTAATGCTCTTGCTACCACTTTGTCTGCATATTCTCCTTCATTGAAGATAGCATTTAAAGAATCGATGGTAGTATAAACTAAATTTCTGTGTAATCTCATTTTAATTATTTGAGTTGCAAAGGTACTATTAATTGATTGAAAGTTAAATTTTTAATTGTGATTGTTGTTTTTCGACTTTCATTTAAAAGAAAAAAAACACTCTGATAAAGTTTAAAAGAGTGTTTTCTAAGTTATTTATAACTGATTTATTTTATAATTCTCGTCAATCCGATGTTTTCCGGAGCGTGAAGCACCATTGGGAATTTCTCAATTTTTACAGAACTACTGTCTAAACCAAAAGCTCTTTCTTCAGACAAACTTAATTTTTTGATGAAGAAATAAGAGTTCATAATAATATTTTCATGCCATCTTAAATCATTGTCATTGGATAAAAACTTCTCAGACAATACAAATTTAAAGTCACCAATAATATTGTTTTTGTTCAATGATTCGTAACGGCTGGTGATATCCACTTCGCCACGTTTTACCATGTCGCGAATTACTTCTCTAAACATCAAATTGATTTTGGTAGGTTCTCTAAATCCTAAATTAAAGTCAATTCTGTAGATATCGTCTTTCGCTATTTCGGTAACTTTATATTGCGTTTTATAAGGTTCAGTCAAAATGTTTACATGAACAAACCAATAGATATCAGCTCTTTTTGGACGTTTTTGCAAAATAGAGTAAATTACTTTTTCCTCTAATTCATCAACACGATTTGCATTAGTCATATATACTAAGTGCGTTGCGTATTTTGGGATAGAAAGATCTTCGCTCAACTCCATTAAAACTTTTTTGTAATCATCAATCTTGATAATCTTAGTGTAGCTTTTGTTAATTTTCTTAGCCAAATACCAAATTGTCATGATCGAAATCAGCATTATTGCAATGATTAAAGTCACATAACCACCTTCGGCAAATTTGGTAATATTAGCAAAAAGGAAACTGAATTCAATTAATAAATAAATTGTGATCAGGGGAACCATAAAGTATAGTTTCACACGTTTCATAATTAGGTAATAATTCAGCAAAATGGTAGTCATGATCATACATAAAATAATGGCAAGACCATAAGCATGCTCCATATTTCCTGATTTTTGAAAGTGTAATACGATGCCCACACATCCAAAAAACAACAACCAGTTAATCGATGGAATATACAATTGTCCTTTTACTTCAGTCGGATATTTAATTTTTACTTTCGGCCAGAAATTCAGACGCATTGCTTCATTTATCAAAGTAAATGAACCACTAATAAGGGCCTGAGAAGCAATTACAGCTGCTAAAGTAGCGACTACAATTCCGAATGGCAGAAACCAGTGTGGCATGATAAGATAAAACGGATTTCCGTTTTCTCCACCTAATTGTTGTAGCGTACTTCCTTCGTGGTGAATTAAATAAGCAGCCTGACCAAAATAATTTAAAACTAATGTTGTTTTTACAAATATCCAGCTGATTCTGATGTTTTTTCTTCCACAGTGTCCCATGTCAGAATAAAGCGCTTCAGCTCCGGTAGTACATAAAAATACAAAACCTAAGACGAAGAAACCATCAGGGTGTATCGATAATAAATGATAAGCGTAATAAGGATTAACGGCTTTTATAACCTCTGGATGATTCATTATTTGAATTGCTCCCAGTGTTCCCAGCATCGCGAACCAGATTAACATCATTGGGGCGAAAAACTTCCCAACTAGTTTTGTTCCAAATTGTTGAATGGTAAATAGTACAAATAAGATTCCGATAACAATATAAACTATTGTTTCCGTTTCCATAGTAGGATAAAATGCCCTGATTCCTTCTACAGCAGAGGAAATCGAAATAGGCGGCGTAATAATTCCATCGGCAAGTAACGCACTACCTCCAATAATGGCGGGCACAATGAGCCACTGAATTTTGGTTTTTTTTACTAAGGCGTATAAAGCAAAAATACCACCTTCGCCATGATTATCAGCACTTAGTGTAATAAGAACATATTTTATGGTAGTTTGTAAGGTCAGGGTCCAGAAGACACAAGAGATTCCACCTAAAACAATATCCGCATTAATTGCATATTCACCAAGTATGGCTTTCATTACATACAATGGAGAAGTACCAATATCTCCATAAATAATTCCTAATGTGATCAATAAACCCCCAATAGACAACTTACTGTGTAAGTTTTTATGCGCTGCGCTCATGTATATTTTTATAAAAGACGGTTGCAAATTTACTGTTTTAAAATATATTAGCGTCAATTAATAGTAAAAAGATAAAAAAAAGCACAATCGTTAGATTGTGCTTATGATTTATTTATAAATGAGATTTTTTAAATTCTTCTGCCACCGCCTCTTGAGCCTGAGTTGTTCTCTCTTTGCGATTGATTTCCTCTTGATTCCTGACTTACCCTTGGAGCTTCAGACCTTTGAGCACTTTGAGTGTTTTGTGGTCTTGCGGCATTTGCTCTGTTTTCAGAGTAATTTCTTGGAGACTCTGTTCTTGGACTAGACATCGTTCTGTTTGTGCTCATTCTGTTTTCAGAATTTCCTCTCGGGTTATTCATATTATTTTCAGAATAATTTCTTGGAGCATCTGTTCTGGGAGTCGCAACTGTTCTGTTGGTATTCATTCTGTTTTCAGCATTTCCTCTTGAATTATTACCATTATTATCTGGATAATCACGTCTTGATTCTGCAGTTCTTTGCGTATTTTCAACTCTTGAAGGCGTACTCACTCTGTTTTGATTATCTCTCGATGGAACAGGATTTGTATTATAACTTCTGTCAGAATTTACTCTGTTTTGACTATTATCTCTGTTTGTGTTTCTTGAATCGTTACCAGAAACTCTGTCTGTGTTAGATCTGTTGTTATTGTAAACATTTGAGTTTCTACTCGTTTCTCTGCTTGCTACACGTCTTTGGTCTAATTCGTATCTATTGTTTACGTTTGAATGTCTTTGCGCAAAACTATTGTTAGGACGCATTCTTTCATATCCGTAAGTACGTCTTGATTCGTATAAAGCTGGAGCTCTGTAGCTTCTTCTGGTGTTTACATAATTGTAATGATTATTTACATTTATGCATACGTTGATGTTGTTTCTGTATCTGTAAATTGGATAAGGTCTCCATGCAGAATAATAGGTTGGGTAATAACCCCAGTTCCAGGTAGAAATATAAGGTCTGTAATTGGTTACCCAAAATGAAGTATAAATTACCGGAGCAACACTGTAAACAGGCTCATAAATATAGTTTGCGCCATATAAATAACTGTTACCAACAACCTGAACGTTTACCTGATTGTAATTATCTCTTTCTACATCAATTGTAGCAATATCCTGATACACATCACGATCAAGAACGGCCTGAATAATTACTACGTGCGTTCTGGATTCTACAGATTCTATTACTCGAAGATAATCAACCTGATCATCACCGTTTAAATCAAGATTTGATATTTGATATTTTGGATCATTTAAACGTCTTTCGAAATCCTGAAGATTAGCCGATTCTCCAAAAATGGATGCAACCGCTCTTAAATCTAAATTATCGCTGATATCTGAATTTTTCGCATATACAGTGGTTTGGCTTTGTACAGAACAAGAGCTAAGACCTATTGCTAGTAACACTAAAAAAAGTACTTTGGCTTTCATGGCAAATCATATTAAGATTAATATTCAGGGATATCCAATTACTGTGCCAGAAAAAAAAACAAAAGGTATTTCAGATGTTATAAATAATTGTATTTTAGCAACAACTAAATCTTAACCTATATGAAAAAATTATTGTTGTTTTGTTGTGCTTTTGTTTTATTTATGTCTTTTAAAACATTGACTGATAAGGATAATAAGGTGTTTTATGGTGGTTTTACATCAATGCAGGTAGACACATTATTTCAAGATAAAATTAGTATTAGAGCTATAGTTGTTGACAAAAATAAGATTTGGTACGGAGGAGACAATTCCAGATTTGGATATTATGATTTAGATAAAAAAGAAAAATTTGAAGAACATATTTATCGTGATACCTTGAAATTAGAATTTAGAAGTATTGCCCAAACTTCAAAAGATGTCTTTTTATTAAGTGTTGGTAATCCTGCATTGCTTTATTCTGTTTCGAAAAAAGATCATAAAATGAAATTGGTTTATAAAGAAGTTAATCCAAAAGTTTTTTATGATAGTATGCAATTTTGGAACGATAAGGAAGGAATTGCGATTGGTGATCCAACAGAAGATACTTTTTCAATTATTGTTACGCGTGATGGAGGAGAAACCTGGACAAAAATTTTATCGGATAAATTACCAACAAATGCTCAGGGTGAAGCAGCTTTTGCAGCAAGTAATACAAATATCGTAATCAATGGAGAGGAAACGTGGCTAGTTTCAGGAGGAAAAAAAGCCCGTGTTTTTTATTCGCCGGATAAAGCTAAAACCTGGAAAGTAGTTGAAACTCCTATTGTTCAGGGAAAAACAATGACTGGTATTTTTACAGCTGATTTTTATGATTCTAAGCACGGATTCATTGCTGGTGGCGACTACGAACTTCCAAATAAAAAATCAGGAAATAAAGCCTTTACTACAGATGGCGGAAAAAGTTGGTTATTAATAGGTCAGAATATGGGATTTGGATATGCTTCATGTGTGCAGTATGTTCCGGGAGGAAATGGTAAAGAAATCATTTGTGTAGGCTCAGAAGGAATACAGTATTCGCAAAATGGTGGCGAAAACTGGACGCAATTGTCTACTGATTCACAGTTTTTTACAATTCGTTTTATCAATAGAAATACGGCTATTGCTGCGGGTCACAATAAAGTAGTAAGACTTCGTTTTAAATAACATAAAATAATAAGCCCCCTAAATAATAAAGTAAGCATTATTATATAGGGGGCTTATCGCTGTTGTTCTTGTTTAATCTTTAGCTGCTTTATCTCGATATTGTTTTAACAACTTTCGATTAAAATCATCTTCAGATTTTTTTAGTTTTAATATCTTTTTTGCTGAAAGTATCTTTTTTAAATTGGCATTGTATTTTTCGCGCAATTGATAAAGCTCTTTATCAGTACCTTCTATTTGGCACAAAAGTGTTCCTGCTTCTTTTTCTGAAATCGAATTGATTTTATCATCATCAAGTTTATTCAGGTACATCTTCATTTTATCATGACGCAATTCATATTGTTTGTCGTCAAAAGCATTATAAATAGGCCAGAATTTCTCTGCTTCCGTTGAAGTAAGTTCAAGTTCTGTAGTCAAAAAAGATACTTTGTAAGCTTTGATTTTCTCACGCTTTTCATCTACTTTTTTATCATTTTGGGCATAAAATGAAAAAGTGATTAAGAACATAAATAACGGTAGTATGTTTTTGAATTTCATCGTTTTAAATTTTTTATTTTATTCTGAAATTAGATTTTCAATATTAGGGTTCGAAGACAAAATATCTTCAAGGGTTTCCTGTTCAAGAGCAACACCTTTGCCAATTTTATCAATGTCTTTAGTGTCAAGTTCTTTTGCTAAATCATATTGATTTAAATTCGATTGATACGATAAGTAAGTCTCTAAAGTAGCTTCGTCCAGTTCTTTTGATGTTGCATTGTAATTGTTTACTACAGGAATCATCAGTCCTATTACAATTGCTGCTGCAGCAGCCAGCGAAAGCACTTTTTTACGTTTGTAAATCGGAATTACTTTTATTTCTTTTTTCTCGTTTATTTGCTGTAAAACTTTTGCCGATAAATCATCAAAATAATGATCCGGAGTTTTAAATCCAGTTTTTATTTTCGGTTCGTTTTCTAATTTAAATGCTTTCATAATGTCTATAAGATAGGATTAGTTACAAAAGGTTTAATTTGACGTAACATATAATTCAATTTTTTTAACTGCATGATGATAAGAAGCTTTCAATGCGCCGACTGAGGTTCCTAAGATTTCTGCAATTTCTTCGTATTTTAATTCTTCAAAATATTTCATTTTAAAGACTAATTGTTGTTTTTCCGGCAAAGTGACAATTGCTTTCTGGAGTTTAATCTGAATTTCATCTCCGTCAAAATAAACATCAGCTTTTAAATTGTCGATGGTCTTGTTTTGCAATGCTTCAGATGTTATTCCGTTTAGCTTTGCTTTTTGGTTTAGAAAAGTTAGTGCTTCATTGGTGGCGATACGATACATCCAGGAAAAGAGCTTACTTTCTCCTTTAAAGCTTTTTAGATACTGAAAAACTTTTACAAAAGTATTCTGTAAAACGTCGTTGGCATCATCATGATTCAAAACAATGTTTCGAATATGAGCATACAACGGTTTTTGATAATCAGACAAGAGTTTTTGAAACGCAACATTCTGCGTCTTAGGATCTAATAATTGTGCTATAAATTCCTTCTCGTTTGTCAAGCTTTAAACATTATCTTGTTACCAACTATAAAGTTAGGAATTTTAACCTTATCTCTATTAGAATGAATTTTAAACAAAAGGTTTAATCGTCTCTACTTTTTTTTTAGAATTCCGAATCTTCTTCAGGTTTTGGAGCTGCGGGAGCGGGAGTTGCAGGTTTTGCAGTTTGTGTTTCTGTTTGAGGTTGATAAACAGGAACTTTTGCAACCGGAATTACTTTGGGTTTTGTTGGAAAATAAATTTCGGTCATTAACTTCGATGGACTTTTTGTGTCCAGTTTGCTAATGGTTAATATTTCAAGATGCGACCAGCTTAAATCCGGGATGATCTTTTCGTTATTAATAAAGGCAGTTGTTTTAGCAATTGCTTCATTTGTGTGGGTATAATCTCCTTTTAAAGTGGTTTTTACAGCTTCAAAACCATTTAGTTTTCCTGCTGTAATATCACTTCCTGCGCTTGTTGAAATTTCTTTATTTATTGGCAAACAAATTGAGATTTTTGCCAATCCGCTTGCGGTATCATAAGTGTGGTATATGATAAAAGGTTTTCCATTTGTAGATAAGCCATTTGTTTCGCTAAATTGGATTAATTTCGGAATAACAATTCTGGCATTTTTATTTATCTTTTGAATTTCGCTTGTAAAGGTTTGTTTAATATAAGCCGTCTCAATTTTTTTAACCACTCCATTTACTTTTATAGCATAAGTCTTGGTTTCATAATCCAGATTTTTATCGATATTGGCAAGACTCTTTTCAGAAATCGTTCCAATGATATTATCTGAACCACCATTTAAAGCAGTGTAAATTTTAAATAAAAAGCTCATAGTTCCTTTAGCTTTCCATGTTACTTTGGTTTTGCCTGCCAAAGTATCTTTGAATATCCAGTTGACATCAGCCTGAGTACCATCAAAATTGATTTTTTGCTGAATGCTTTCTCCGTCTTTTGTTTTAAGCGTTATTGCATTTCCTTTTCCATCAACACCTTCCCAATAAAATGAAGCGCCATTACCAGATGTTTTGTTTGGGAAAGTCATTCTTATTGTTGGATCTTCTACTGACCAGGATTCAAAATCTTCATAATTTCTAAAATCGTTTACGTAGTTATAAACTGTCGCTCGGGGAGAGTTGATAACTTTGCTTCTTTCTACAGAAAAAATCCCTTTTTGTGTGGCAACAAAAACGGTTAACGCAACTAAGCTTAATAACGATAAAAGAAATAAATATTTTAAAATCTTCATTGGTGGTAGGTTGTTTGGTGTCGTAAAGTTATAAATTTTATTACTAGTCGCACTATAGCAGAAAAAAAATAAAAGTATACTTTTGAAATGGTTCTTTCCGGTTAAAATTAATTTTAAGCAGAACGATTCAGATTCGCTTTAATTGTGAAACTTCGGTATTTATTTTATATTTTTAAATATAGAAATAATTATTGAATTACCTTTTAAAAAAGAATTTGATGACAAATAAGATGGCAATAAAAAGAAGAAAAACGATTAAGACTTTGTAATTACCTTTATAAAAAACCTTGTGCAATGCCAGATCTTTTCGATAAGCAAATATCATAACGATTACAAAGGCGATGAAAAAACAGACTGCGAATATTAATTGTCCCTGACTAAACATAGTTTAAATAATTTTTGACAAATTTAGAGAATTGTATATGAATAGTTGCTAATTTGGCTTTTCATTTCATTAAAAAACAAATTTATCTATATATGAAAAAACAACTCGACGCTGTAAAGGAATTTCATACTGCTTTTAAGATAGGACATAGCGAAACACCAATTGCAGATGTAGGCGAAACCAAAAAATATCTTCGTTATAATTTAATGAAGGAAGAAAACGAGGAGTATCTTGATGCGGTGCAAAATAATGATTTGGTCGAAATTGCTGATGCTCTCGGAGATATGATGTATATTTTATGCGGAACTATTATCGAACATGGCCTTCAGGATAAAATTGAAGCTGTTTTTGATGAAATTCAGCGTAGTAATATGAGTAAACTGGGCGAAGACGGACAACCTATTTATCGTGAAGACGGAAAAGTTTTGAAAGGCCCAAATTACTTTAAACCCGATTTTTCTAAGCTTTTATAAAAATGCCAGGTGTAAAAGTTTTAAACACATAGAAACATAGTATTTAAATGCGGAAAGAAGGTGTTCACTAGTATCAAAACACATAGCTATGTGTGAAGAAACATGTTTCTTCTTTAAACACATCACATCTATGTTTTCTATGTGTTTAAATATTCTCAATTATAGATATTGAAAAAAAAGCAAAACCCGACAAATTAGAAATCTGTCGGGTTTTTGTATTTAATATCCTTTTTAGATTATTGAACTTTAACCGTCCATCCAAAAGTATCTTCAGAAAGTTTGTTTTGAAGACTTGTTAGTTTTTCTTTTAAAAGAGAAGCATAAGAATTTTCAATTGGTGTCATTTCGTAATAAACATCCTGATAAGAGAATCCTTTGATTACACTAATAACGGCTGCAGTTCCAGCTCCAAAAATTTCTTTTAAAGATCCGTTTTTAGCCGCTTCTACTAATTCTGATACAAGAACAGGACGAACGTCTACATTCAATCCTTCTTTTTCAGCCATAGCAATCAAACTTTTTCTGGTAATACCATCCAAAATTCTTTCGCTTGTCGGAGCAGTCATTAAAGTATCGTTAATTCTAAAGAATACGTTCATTGTTCCCGCTTCTTCCAGTTTAGTATGCGTTGCATCATCTGTCCAGATAACTTGTTGAAAGCCATCTTTGTTAGCCAAATTCGTTGGGTAAAACTGTGCAGCATAATTTCCTGCCGCTTTTGCAGCTCCAATTCCGCCATTTGCAGCTCTACTATAATGCTCAGCAATAATTACTTTTACTTCGCCTCCATAATATGATTTTGCAGGAGAAAGTAAAATCATGAATTTATACTCGTCTGATGGATTTGCAATAACTCCAGGTCCTGTAGCAATCATAAAAGGACGAATGTACATACTGCTTCCGTTTCCTCTCTGAATCCATTCCTGATCGATTTTTAATAATTCATTCAAACCATCCATAAAAATAGCTTCCGGAACTTCTGGCATTGCCATACGTACAGCAGAGTTATTGAAACGTTTGTAGTTTTCATCAGGTCTAAACAACCAAACATCATTATTTTCATCTTTGTAAGCTTTCATTCCTTCGAAAATAGCTTGTCCATAATGAAAGACTTTTGAAGAAGGATCCATTAAAATAGGAGCGTACGGCTTAATGACAGGAGTTTGCCATTCCCCATTTTTAAAATCACATTCGAATAAATGGTCTGTAAAAACAGCACCAAAGCTTAAGTTTTCAAAGTCTACCGCGCTTATTTTTGACGACGTAGCTTTTCTGATTTCAATTTTGCTTGTTTGAGTTGTACTCATAATAATATATGTTTTATGTAATTTTCATCTCAAAAGAAGGACTTCTAAAGTGATGATTTGGTGTAAAATAGATTTTATTGAATGCAAAATTAAGTAAAAATATATAAATTACTTGCTAAAACTGTATTAATTACGGCCTTTAACTGCGATTTATTTATCTTATAATAAACCTAAAAAAATCGCTGGCTTTTATAAAGAATTTATGAAAAAAGTATCGTTTTTTAAGGCTTTACGCATTTGTTTTGACTAAATTTGACTAGTAAAATGGTCTGAAAAACAATAAAATCAGATTGAAAATATCGAAAAAGGTGGAAAGAGAAATAATTAAAACGCTAGATGGTTCAACGACAATTCATTTGAAAGAGTGGGATGAATGTTATCATTCCAAGCACGGTGCTATTCAGGAAGCAAAACATGTTTTTATAAAAAACGGACTTTCATTATTTGAAAAAGATCCGGTTAGTATTTTGGAAATTGGTTTTGGAACTGGATTAAACGCTTTTATTACTTTTTTAGAATCAGTTAAAAAAAATCAGAAGATTGACTATGTTGGAGTAGAAGCATATCCTGTAAATGCTGAGGAAGTTTTAGCGATGAATTATGTTGAAGAATTGGAAGCATTGAAATTTCATAACATTTTTGAGAAAATGCATAAATGCGAATGGGATAATAAAGTAGAAATTTGCGATCAGTTCTCGTTAACCAAAAGGAAACAATTTTTTGATGAAATAGACGATTTTGAAACTTTTGATTTGATTTACTTTGATGCCTTCGGATATCGTGTGCAACCAGAATTATGGAGTACCGAAATTTTTCAGAAAATGTACAATAGTTTAAAATCAAATGGTGTTTTAGTAACATATGCCGCGCGCGGAGTTGTTAAAAGAAGTATGATTTCTGTTGGTTTTACGGTCGAAAAATTAGCTGGACCTCCAGGTAAACGAGAAATGTTTAGAGCCTTTAAAAAGGTTTAATCTAGTTATTTATAACGGTTCTATATTGATTTATCCGTAGTAAGAAAACGGTTTCGTTGCTAAAGTTTTTAAAAAAAATAGTTAAAATAAAGCTTTGTATATGTTATTTGTTTAAATTTGCTGCGAGTTTAGAAATATAGATAACCCCCAAAAATCTTATTTTATTATGTCAAAAATGATGTTTGATTACACGAAATCAATACTTGAGAGAGTTAGTTTCGACCCGATACTTTTCTGCAAAGAAGTAGAAAAAGCTATCAAAACACTGTTACCTTATGAAATGGAACAATTAAAAGAATGGTTATTAAATTTCATTATTGAAAAACCAGAATTAGAACAAAGTCTACTACTGATTAAAGTATAAAAAAAGGAGCCAAATTGGCTCCTTTTTTATTTCTATTTCTTTTGTAGCGGACTAATGATTTGAACATTCTGAAAAACAATTGCTCCTTTTACAACTCCGGCAATGGTAGATCGAAGTGCGTCAATGATTTGCATTTTTAATTCGCTTTTAGGGTAAATTAAACTTACCTCGCGAGCAGGTTTTGGTTCCTTAAAATTACGAAGTTTCAGTTTGTCGGAATCCTTTAAATCCAGGGTGTGCAAGTACGGTAGTAACGTTGTACCCAAGCCTTCGTCGGCCAATTTTATCAGTGTTTCAAAACTTCCGCTTTGAATCTGAAAATTGTTTTGTTCGACATCAGTTCCGTTTTTGCATAAATTCAAAATGCCATCTCTAAAGCAATGCCCGTCCTGTAAAAGTAAAATTTCATTGATATTTAAATCGGCAACCTCAATTTCTTCTTTCTGAAAATTTGCGTGATGCTCTGGTATATAAGCAACAAATGGCTCAAAATACAAAACAATCTCTTTTATCTTTTCATCCTCAAGAGGTGTTGCGGCAATAGCAGCATCCAAATGACCATTTTTGAGTTTTACGATAATTTCATCTGTATTAAGCTCTTCTATTAAGAGTTTTACTTTTGGATATTTTTTAATGAAATTGTTCAGGAACATCGGCAAAAGCGTTGGCATAATCGTTGGAATAATTCCCAAACGAAATTCGCCTCCTATAAAACCTTTTTGTTGTTCTACAATATCTTTAATTCTATCTGCTTCGTTTACAATGTTCTTGGCCTGATTTACAATTTTCTGACCAATATCTGTAAGTTGAATAGGTTTTTTGCTTCTGTCAAAAATTAAAATATTAAGTTCTTCTTCAATTTTCTGAATCTGCATGCTTAAAGTGGGTTGCGTCACAAAACATTTTTCGGCAGCAAGTGTAAAGTTTTTGTGCTCGGCAACAGCTAACACATATTGTAATTGAGTAATTGTCATTTTGATAGTATTTTGTGATGCAAAAATAAGAAAATATAATTTTTTTTATAACTTTTTTTAAGAAGTTCCCTTAAATTTGTAGTAACTTACTGTAAAATAATAAAAATATGAAAACGAATATTTTAGGATTACCTGTAAAAGAGTCAGAATTATTGGTAAAAGAATTGAATGTATTATTGTCTAATTTTCAGGTTTACTATCAAAATTTAAGAGGAATTCATTGGAATATTAGAGGAAAACGTTTCTTTGATTTGCATGTAAAATTTGAAGAATTATACACAGATGCCCAATTAAAAATTGACATGATAGCCGAAAGAGTTTTGACAATTGGCGGAACACCGTTGCATACTTTTGATGATTATATTAAAAACAACAAATTGACAGTTGGGAAAAATATTTCAAATGATGAAAAAGCAGTTCACTTGATTGTTCATTCTTTATCAGACTTGCTTAAAATTGAAAGAGAAATCTTAAATAAATCAGCTGAAATTAATGATGAAGGAACAAATTCTATGATGAGCGACTTTATTGCAGAACAAGAAAAAACAATTTGGATGATGAACGCATGGCTTGAAGAAGAGCTGTAATTCATTGTTTATAAATAACTTATAAGCGGTCTTGTCTCTATGGATAATGCCGCTTTTTTTATGAATGTTAAATTTCTATGAAAATTTTTGCTCCGAAGCTTTGATTTTATTTGTTTAACACTATTTTTGCGACAATGAAATTAGTCGCTCGCATATTATTATTCATATTTATTGCTTTCTTAGCAACGCCTACTATTGTGACGTTGATGAAGAAAAGTAATGATACGTCTATGTTTTTCAGTTTTTCTGAAGAGGAGCATTCACATAAAGAACTTAAGGCTGCGGTTTATCCGACCATACTTCAACATGAAGTTTTGGTGCCGCTTTATATTGAAAAAAAGACTATTGTGTCTGAAAATATTGTAAAACTAGACAATATTTCTCCGAGCATATTTGCTCCACCTCCCAACTTGGTATAATACTTCCGATTATTTTAAACTAACTGTATTTATAATAAATGCAGTAGATCTTTAATGTATCCATTTTTAGTATTGTATTATGTCAAAAAAAATTAATCTTTTTGCCAACCTTAAATCTGATTTTGCTTCAGGTTTAGTGGTTTTCTTGGTGGCTCTTCCGTTGTGTTTAGGTATTGCAATGGCTTCTGGAGCGCCTTTATTTTCTGGAATTATTGCAGGTGTTATTGGTGGTATTGTGGTTGGTTTTTTAAGCCAGTCTCATATTAGTGTGTCTGGTCCGGCAGCTGGTTTAACAGCTATTGTTTTAACTGCGATCACTGATTTTGGTGCCTTCGATGTGTTTTTAATGTCTGTTTTCATTGCTGGATTAATTCAATTAGCATTAGGGTTTTTAAAAGCCGGAAGTATTTCAAATTATTTTCCAACCAATGTAATCGAAGGAATGCTTGCTGGTATCGGGATTATTATTATCCTGAAACAATTGCCACACGCTTTTGGTTATGATGCTGACTTTGAGGGTGATCAGGCTTTTATTCAAAATGATGGAAGTAATTCTTTCTCTTTTTTATACGATGTGATCAATCACATTCAATTAGGGGCCGTAGTTATTTCTTTAGTTTCACTCGTAATATTAATTGCCTGGGACAAGGTTCCTTTTTTAAAGAAATTAAAATTAGTTCCAGGAGCACTTATAGCGGTTATTTTAGGTGTAGTTTTAAATGAAGTTTTTACTTCTACAGGAAGCTCATTGGCAATTGCAAAAGAGCATTTGGTTTCTTTGCCAGTTCCAAAATCTTTTGACGAATTTAAATCAATTCTTATTACACCAAATTTTGCTGCTGTAACAAATCCGCAGGTTTGGGTAGTTGGGGTTACAATTGCTATTGTGGCTTCTATTGAAACTTTATTGTGTATTGAAGCTGCTGACAGAATGGACGTTCAAAAACGTTATACCAATACAAATGTTGAGTTAAGAGCTCAGGGAATTGGTAATATCGTGAGTTCGCTTTTAGGAGGTTTACCAATGACATCAGTTGTGGTTAGATCATCTGCAAATAATAATGCCGGTGCAAAATCGAAAATGTCATCTATTATTCACGGTGTGCTTTTATTGGTAAGTGTTTTGAGTATTCCTGCAGTTTTGAATAAAATTCCGTTAGCTACTTTGGCTACCGTTTTAATATTAGTTGGTTACAAATTAGCTAAGCCTGCAACTTTCTTCCATTTCTGGGAAAAAGGAAAGTATCAGTTCATACCTTTTATTGCAACCTTAGTATTTGTTGTCGCAACAGATTTATTGAAAGGTGTTGCATTGGGGGTTATCATCAGTATTATTTTTGTATTGAGAGGAAACCTGAAAAGAGCATACAGCTTTAAAAAGGAAGAATACGAAGACGGAGACGTTATTCATATCGACTTAGCTCAGGAAGTTTCTTTCTTAAACAAAGCAGCTATCAAGTTGACATTGAGTGAGATTCCTGAAAATTCAAAAGTTATTATCAATGCACACGATACGGAGTACATAGCGCACGATGTACTGGATTTAATTCGTGAGTTTAAAGAAACTCGTGCCATTGATGAAAATATCAAAGTAAAATTGAAGGGCTTTAAGAAAGCGTATGAGTTAGAGAATACTCCTGAAAAAGACAATCATGTTTCGATAGAACATTATTATGATGTTGCGAAGAGAGCATTGGTTAAAAAGGAAGCATCTAAAGAAAAATTTTAAACAAATTAAATAAATTAAGGTATTTCTGGATTGTGAGAAATGTCAAAAATTAGGTAACTTTACAGTAGCGTTATCTTTGATATGTTTAATCATTTAGAAATATCATTTAAAAAGAAAAAAGAATGAGAAAGTTTTATGAGCAATTATTAGAAAACAATAAAGAGTGGGTTGAAAAATCATTAGCATTAGATCCAAATTATTTTGCAGATTTAGCAAAAGGACAAACACCGCCATTATTATGGATTGGATGTTCTGACAGCCGTGTTCCTGCAAACGAAATTATTGGTGCTAAGCCAGGTGAGGTTTTCGTACACCGTAATATTGCTAATATGGTCGTGCACTCAGACATGAATATGTTAAGCGTATTAGATTATGCAGTAAATGTTTTAAAAGTAAAACACGTTATTGTTTGTGGACATTACGGTTGTGGTGGAGTAAAAGCTGCAATGGGAAATATGTCTGTTGGAATTATTGACAACTGGATTCGTCACATTAAAGATGAATACCGTTTGCACGACAAATACTTAAATTCAATTGAAGATGAAACAGAACGTTTTAATGCTTTTGTTGAAATCAATGCTAAAGAACAAGTTTACAACTTAGCAAAAACTTCGATTGTGCAGGGAGCATGGAAAAATGGTCAGGATTTAATGCTTCACGGCTGGGTTTACGGATTGAATTCAGGTTTTGTAACTGATTTAAATGTAAACATTGCTTCGAATGCTGAATTAGATGAAGTATATCAATTGAGTAATCTGTAAGAAGATATTTATTAGAATAGAAAATCGCCTCAAAAGGGCGATTTTTTTTTATTCGTTTTCGTCTAGATTTTCATTGAATGCCGATGGTAACATCGTCGGAATAAACTTTATTAAAATTGGCAATAACAAACTTCCGCCGGGAAGTAAAAAGATAGTAAGTGACGGAATCGTTTTACAGATATCCAAAAGTTGTTTTTTTACTTTTTTCTTTTCCTTGGCATCCAGGTCTCTGGTTGTAGAATAAGCCAGTAGCACCATCAATTCTTTACTCTGAACAATTTCCTTAACCAGTCTGTTTTTGTTTCTAATAATCAGTTTTACGACTGTGTGTGTCATTTGGTCGTAAAAATGTTTTACCGGATTTGAATAGTTAAAATACGGGATTTTCTTTTTATGTGTTGTTATAAACGAATTGGTAGTATCGATACTGTGTGTTACAAAATCGTCCGGAACTCTCATCATTGAACCTAACGAATACAAAAAGTAAGCTTCTTCATTTTCGACCACACCATCACTCCATAAAGCCATTCCGGCCATATCGATTAGGTAATAATGTTCTAGTTTATTGGTGAAATAATCAAGTTGCAAAGTTTCTAAGGTATCAACGGTAACTTTTGAAAATTTTGAATAGCGTATTGATGCTTCAAAAAGTTTAATCAATAAATCATCATGTTGCGATTTTACGGTTTTGGTTTTTAAGGCCAAACCAACAATACCAAGAACCGTTTCTTCAATTCGCTTTAAATATTTCTCCGGAATTGCACCATGTTCTAAATATTGTCTAAAAGCTAATACATCAATAAATAACAAAGCATTGGTTACCAAATGCGAAAAGTTTTTACTGATAATACTGTCGTTAGTCTGTACTCTCTGATCAATTATACTTTCCAGTGAAAGGGAAGGAGTATCTTTTGGAAGTAAAATTTTAAATAAACTAAATCCTTCCGGATTCATTTCTTTATAAAATTTTAAAACTTCGGTAGTAAAGTTGTCGGGTTCAGAATTTCTTTTTTCCAGACAAAAAACACCATACAAAGTATTTAATAAGGCAATTTTAGAAATCTCGGTTTTAAACCAGCCTTTTATCGGAATAGGAATTCGGGAATCAACCGAAATGATGTGACCATAAATGAAGCCGGTTGCTCTGACTTTATCATAAAACGATTCATTAGTATCAAAAGGAATGGCTTCTGAAAACTTTTGTTCGCTAAAAAACTTATCTATCCAACCTGGTGCCGATGGGTTAATCATTAACTTTTGTTTGAGGCTACAAAGCTATATTTTTTTCTCGTTTTAGAATTACTTTAAAATGAAATAACCACTAGATTTTGTGAAAAAATAGTGGTTATTGAATTTTTATTTGATGATTCCTGCGCAGGCAACACGACCGCCAGCATTTCCGGTAGGTTGTGTAGTAAAATCATCCGTTCCCTGATGTACTATTAAACCTTTTCCCAGAACATCTTTGGTTGCATCACCACAGCCTACACACCATTCGTCAGTAGTTAAAGTAATGGTTCCGTTACCTTTTGCATCAGCAGTGAAGTTTCCGATATCTCCTTTGTGATATTCACCAACTCCCCATTTTCCATGTTTTTTAAAGGTTGGATTCCAGTGTCCACCAGCAGAACTTCCGTCGGCAGCAGTACAATCTGATTTTTCGTGAATGTGTATCGCATGAACTCCGGGCTGTAATCCGGCAACTTTTGCAACAAAAGTTACTTTTCCGTTTTTCTCTGTAAAAGTAGCAGTTCCGCTTACGGTGCTATTACTTTTTGGTTCTAAATTTACCGTTATAGTTTTAGCGTCATTCGACTTTGTATTCGTCTTACAACCAATTATCAAGGCAGTAATTATGGCGAAAGAAACAATTATTTTTTTCATATGCGAGGCTTTTAAATTAAAGATTAAGTAAATTTAACATAAAAAATACGATATAAGTTAACGTCTTAAGTTAAAAAAAACTAAAACTATTAATTGTATTTTACTAAAAGTTTGAGGTTGAAGACAAAAATATTGCTTAAATTCGTAGAGGTATTTAACGAAAATTTTCCCAAATTCAATTTTCTAATTCATTAATATTTAATCTGTAACGTTATGATGAAGAATGTTTTTATCCTTGTTTTTTTAAGCGCTATACTAATTTCGTGTAAATGCAAAAAAGTAGATACAGTATCTAAACTGGAAGGAAATTGGGAATTAAATTATATTTCGGGCCCAAGAATAGCTTTTGATGGTTTGTATCCAAACAAAAAACCAACCATAAATTTTGACCTGAAAGAAAATCATATTTCAGGGAACAGCAGCTGTAATTCATTTAACGGGAAACTTGTTCTTGACGGTAATAAAATTGATTTTACGCAACCTATGGCCATGACCAAAATGATGTGTCAGGATGGTCAGGGAGAGCAGGTATTTATGAGTACTTTGCAAAAAATAACTTCATATGACGTAACAGATGAAGGCAAAACCCTGAATCTTATTTCTGGAGATATTGCAATGATGCGATTTACCAAAAAGTAATTTCTACTTAATTAACTCTATTAAATATTTATTTTATGAAAGATAAATTATCGATTTTATTAGTGTTATCTTTCTTTTTGAGTTTTCCGGTTTTAGCGCAGGAAAAAACAAAGAAAGAATTAAAAGCAGAACGAGAATTACAAAAACAAAAAGAAATTGAAGCACTTATTGATTCTAAAAATTTTGTTTTTGAAGCACAAAAAGCAACTCCGCAAGGTGGCCGACTTTTGAATTTAGATTACAATACTTATTTTTTGAAATTTAATACAGAGAAGACAACATGTGATTTGCCTTTTTTTGGCCGCGCTTATAATGTCGCATACGGCGGAGATGGCGGCATAAAATTCGAAGGTGTGCCAGAGAATATTCAAATTGAAAAAAAGAAAAAGTCGTATACGGTTAAGGCTTCTGTGAAAGGTAAAGATGATGCTTATAGCCTTATGTTTACTATTTTTTATGATGGAGGAGCATCTCTTTCTGTCACCAGTAATAACAGAGCATCGATTTCGTATGATGGAGAAATTGAAGCTCCAAAAGTTGAAGCAGATAAAAAATAAGAAGAGCGTTTTAATTTTTAATAATGATATCCCCGAATTCTTTACTTTATGCCAAAAAATACTTTTTATGTTTTGATCCAGAAACATTACTTGATAATAGTGTTTCTACTGGGAATGTTTTCGGCTTTTAGCCAGGATTTAGAACCGCGTGTATATGCTAATGTTCCAAAAAAATTAAATGTGGTAGCCGTCGGATATGCCTTCATGGATGGAAATGTATTAACAGAGCCGTCTTTGCCAATTTCTGACTTTACGATTCAGAGTCATAATTTTGCGGCAAATTACGTGAGAACATTTGGTTTGTCAGGCAAATTGGCTCGTATACAAGTTGCGTTACCTTATACTTTTATGGATGGATCGGCAAATGTAAACGGTGAGAATATAACCGGTTCAAGAACGGGCTTTGGTGATATGAAAGTACGTTTTGGAGTAAATTTATTAGGTTCGCCTGCCCTTGATAAAGCTGAATTTAGAAAATTCGAGCAAAAAACCATCTTAGGGGTAAGTCTGGTAACCTCAATCCCGACAGGAAAATATTACGATGATAAACGGGTGAATATAGGTACAAACCGTTGGGGATTTAAGCCGGAAATTGGTGTTTCACAACGATTTTCTCATTTCTATGCAGAAGTCTACGGAGGTATCTGGTTTTATACGGATAACAATGATTTTATGGGGAAAAAGTTAGAGCAAAAGCATACTTACAGTTTGCAGGCGCACGGCAGCTATTATTTCAAGAACAGCATGTGGATTGGCCTTAATACAAATTGGTTTTTTGGAGGCGAAACTATAATAAATGGTGTTTCTGATGATAGTCAAATAGACAATTGGAGAGTTGGAGCTACATTTTCAACTCCTATTGCAAAAGGGCAGACCATCAAGTTTCAATACCATGTGGGGGCTTACACCAATAATGGATTAAATTATTATGCTTTGACAGCCGCTTACCAGTATTCTTTCTTTTAAAATTTAAATAATGTAATATCTTGAAAATCAATATATTTTATAGTAAATAAATGTTTGTAAATAATTTTTAAAAAACTAAAAACCATGAAAAAATTAAGTGTTATCCTTGTTTTGGCAATTGCCTCGTTTTCGTCGTATGCTCAATCGTCCTATAAGGAAGATGTAGAATTAGTGCAGAGTATTTATGGAAAATCTAAAAGTGATCTTGTAAGACAATATATGAATTTGTCTGATACTCAGGCTGCAGCTTTTACAAAAGTGTATGACAATTATGAGATGGAGCGTAAAACTCTTGGACAAAATAAGTTACAACTAATTAATGATTATGCAAGTAATTATGCAACTCTAACAGATGAAAAAGCAGATGAGCTTGCAAAAGGGACCTTGAAGAATAATCAGGATTATGAGAAGTTGTATTCTAAAACTTATGGTCAGGCCAAAAAAGCAATAGGAGCAATAAATGCAGCAAAATTTATTCAGTTAGAGGTTTATTTACAAACTGTTATTCGCAACGAAATTCAGGAGTCTATTCCTTTTATTGGAGAATTGGATAAAACAAAAGTTAAAATGTAATTTTGAACTAAAAAAAGCGGCAGTTATAGGTTTCTATAACTGCCGCTTTTTTATTTTCAGGACTATTTATTTAGCCACTTTTACTTCATAGATAGCGTTTACCATTCCGTTGCGAGTTGCGTCCAAAGGCAATTCCCAAAACATAATCCCGCCTAATTTTTTAGTTTTCACATATTCTGTTTTTGCTTTTATAGATCTAATATCATCAGATGTAGCAAATGTTTTTGTTCCTGCGTTGTACCAGTAAGGTGCTTGCGCTTTTTCATCATAAAAATATTTCCACCCATTTGCTTCTGTATAAGTTGTAGCAAAGTTTTTAAAATCAGCACCAGGAATGTGTTCACCAGATTGATATAAACCGTTGTTGATGTTTTCGACATTTTTCCATGTTCTGGTATAAAAAGCACCACCTATGATTAATTTTTCTGCAGGAACTCCTTGTTTTAAAAGATAAGTAACCGCTCTGTCTGTTGATTCTTCATTTGGTTTTGTGCTGTATAGCGGAGTATGGTGACCTGTAACTTTAGAATATCCGTTTACCAAATCATAACTCATAATGTTTATACGATTTACAAGTGGTGCTACAGTTTTCCAATCAATAGATTCGTCTAAATATTTTTGAAAACCTCCGGCAGCAAAACTCAATTCATATTTTTTCCCTAAAGTAGAACGTAAAATTTTGATCAGCTCAGTAAAATTTGGTTTATCTGCAGCTTGATATAAATGGCCTGGAAGTCCTTCTATAGCCGGATATTCCCAGTCTAAATCTAAACCATCTACTTTAAAATAAGTACTAACTTCTTTTACTGATTTAGCAAAAGTTAATCTTCCCTCGGGAGTTGAAAATGCAGCGGAACATGGTTCGCAACCACCCCATCCACCAAGAGATAAAACAATTTTAAGTTGTGGATTTGTAGCTTTTAAAGAAACCAGGTGTTTAATGGTTATCGAATCTTTAGGAGAATCAACGCTTAATTTACCGTTTTTTAAATGGCAAAAACTAAAAATAATTTGATCCAGTTTGTTTACTTCATATTCGTTAATCAATTTGTCATCGCCGGTGTAGTAAGCAATAATATCCAATTTTTTATTTTTTTGCGCGAAAGTATTTGTTGTAAAAGTGCACAATAATAAAAAGGCAATCAGGTTAATTTGTTTCATTATTTATGTTTTTTGAGTTTTTTGAATGCTAAATATAAAACTTTTCCAATAAAGTAGCAGTGAAATAGCTTCACAGTACATAGTTGCATGCTTAGATTTTTGGCAGAGATTAATATTTTTAGTGGGATTTAAGAAAAACATTTCTTTTTGATTAAATTTACAATACATTGATTAATAGTTTTTTAAATTCTTTGTTGATTCCTGTTAACACCGTTATAAAACTAAAGCTTGTTTGAAATAATAAAAATAATAAATCATTTTACTATGAATAAATCTACCGGCTCAAGTGTATTTCAAACCAATTTTACAAAATCAGTTGCCTTACCAAGTTTAACCATAATTATTGCAATTTCATTGTTTTGTGGTTTTTTCTCAAAAGAGGCAGAGCAGTCTTTTAATTTTGTGAAAGATATTATATTCAGAAATCTGAGTTGGCTTTATGTCTTATTAGTTACTGTTTTTGTTTTGTTTTTGATCACATTGGCTATTAGCAAATTCGGTAAAATCAAATTGGGAGCAGATGATTCAGAACCAGAATATTCTTTTTTTTCCTGGGTTGCCATGCTTTTTGCTGCCGGAATGGGAATTGGTTTAATGTATTTTGGAGTAGGAGAGACGATGTCACATTATGCCACACCGGCTAATGCTAATTTAGCTGAAAATTTAAGAGCGAAAGAAGCACAGCTCTATACCTTTTTTCACTGGGGATTTCATGCCTGGTCGATTTATGGTGTAGTGGGTTTGTCTCTTGCTTATTTTGCTTACAGACATAATTTACCTTTAGCGATTCGAAGTGGTTTTTATCCTATTTTGAAAGGCAAAATCCATGGGAAATTTGGAAATATTGTTGATGTTTTTGGTTTGTGTAGTACTTTTTTCGGAATAGCAACCACACTCGGTTTCGGTGTTGTACAATTAAGTGCCGGATTAGTAAGTCTTCATTTAATTCCCGATACTGGTTTTACCTATCAGGTTATAATTGTTTTAGTAGTGATGCTAATTGCTGTTTTTTCTGCTATTTCCGGCTTAGGAAAAGGAGTTAAAAAACTAAGTGAACTAAATATTATGATGGCCGTTTTATTAATGTTGTTTATCTTGATTTGCGGACCAACGATTTACATCCTTAGTACTTTTACGGAAGGTTTAGGGCATTACATCAGCCATTTTGTATCGTTGACTTTTAATACCTACGCTTATGAAAAAGGAAGCCAGGAATGGTTTTCTAACTGGACTATTTTATATTGGGCATGGTGGATATCCTGGGCACCTTATGTTGGATTATTTATAGCTAAAATTTCTAAGGGAAGAACTATTCGCGAGTTTATTCTGGCTGTTTTATTCCTTCCTTCGTTTTTTAATTTTCTTTGGATGACCGTGTTCGGAAGCAGTGCTGTATGGATTGATGAACATGTTGCTCATGGTGCTTTAAGTGTATTTGCTAATAATCCGGATACGCTCTTGTTTAATTTCTTTACTTATTTTCCTTTAACGACATTTTTGAACGCCTTATCAATCCTAATCATCTGTGTGTTTTTTATCACTTCCGCCGATTCTGGGATCTTTATTATGAATGGGATCGCTTCTAAAGGAGCTATTAGTTCTCCGAAATGGCAAAGTGTTTTTTGGGGTGTTCTGTTATCACTTTTATCTTTAAGCTTATTGCGAACAGGTGGTTTAGCTTCACTTCAAACGATGACTTTGATTACAGCATTGCCTTTCGGAATTATTATGGCGTTGCTGTGTTATAATTTATGGAAAGCTCTGGTGGTAGACAGCGAATACAGTGAGAAAAAATATTCGCACGGAAGTCTGAATTGGAACAACAACAATTGGCGGGAACATTTAGAAAAAATTGTAACCGTTTCCCAAAAGAAAGATGTGCATAAATTTCTGAATGAAACCGTAAAAAAAGCTTTTGAAGAATTGTCTGTTGAATTGTCAAAAAACAACATTGAAGCCCATATAAATTCCTTTTCAGATCCGCAGGCAATTGAGTTGGAAATCAAATACGATCAATTGCGAAATTTTAAATATGGAGTAATGGCCCAAAGGCAAACTGTTTCTGAAACCTTAATTAATGAGAAAAACACACCGGACATCGATTCCGAAGTAATATTTCAGCCGATTACGTATTTTGGAGATCACAGAATGGGTTATGATATTCAATATTTCGGTAAAGACGGAATCATTTCAGATGTGCTAAGAGAATATGAACGCTTCTTAAATCTAAGTTCAGAAGGCGATCACGATTTGATCATGAAACCGATTAGTTAATTGTTAATTATAATTAATTGGAATATAAAATGCCACAGATTACACGATTTATAAAGATTTTTAAATCATTTTAATCCTGTAATCTGTGGCAAAACTATTTTATATGAACTTTAGTTTAACCCCACTGCTATGCGCCTCTACATTAAATGAACTTATATCACTTATTTGATGAAAAAAAAAACAAAAAAATAAACCCGCACAGTTTCGGACTTGTGCGGGTTTAAACAAATTAAAAGCTAAAAACTATTTTTGTATTAGAAGCAGTATTCGTTTTCTGCAACTAACTTAGAAGTAATTGTTTCTCTCAATGCCACAACATTTGGATTGTTTGTATATTTTGTGAAACGTTTTAATCCCATTAACATCATACGTTGTTCGTCACCTTCAGCAAAAGAAATAATTCCTTCTTTTCCTCTAGAGTTAACGATATCTACTGCTTTGTATAAGTATAATTTTGCCATAGCAATTTGCTCTTGTACTTTAGCTTCACCTTGATTTTTGGCTAATTTCTCCGTTCTTAAAATAGTACTTTCAGCCATGTAAACCTCGATTAAGATATCAGAAGCAGCCATCAATAATTGTTGGTGTGAATCTAAATCCGGACCATATTTTTGAACAGCGCTACCAGCAACCATTAAGAATACTTTTTTAAGGTTAGCGATAATTCCTTTTTCTTCAGCAAATAATTCAGAGAAATCAGGCGTATCAAAAGATGGAATTCCCATTAATTCTTCAGAAACCTTCATTGCAGGTCCTAATAAATCAACGTGTCCTTTCATTGCTTTTTTGATCAACATACCTACAGAAAGCATTCTGTTGATTTCGTTTGTTCCTTCGTAAATTCTGGCAATACGAGCATCTCTCCAGGCACTTTCCATTGGAGTGTCTTCAGAGAATCCCATTCCACCAAAAATCTGAATTCCTTCATCAGCACAAGATTGTACGTCTTCAGAAACTGCTACTTTTAAGATTGAACATTCGATAGCATATTCTTCAACACCTTTCAATTCCGCTTCCTGGTGAGAAGTTCCTTCAGCTTCACGAGCAGCAATTCTGTCTTCGATATCTTTTGCAGCACGGTAAGAAGCACTTTCTCCAGCGTATGCATTAGTTGCCATTTCAGCTAATTTAGAACGTATAGCTCCAAAAGATGAAATTGCAGTGTTGAACTGAATTCTTTCATTAGCATATTTTACTGCATTTGAAGTAACTCTACGTTGTGCATCTAAACAAGCAGCAGCCAATTTAATACGTCCAACGTTTAAAGCATTCATGGCAATTTTGAAACCGTTTCCTCTTTCAGACAACATGTTTTCAACAGGAACTTTTGTATCGTTGAAGAAAACCTGACGCGTAGAAGAAGCACGAATTCCTAATTTATGCTCTTCTTCATTCATAGAAATCCCGTTTGACGGATCGTTTTCTACGATGAAACCTGTAATGTTTTTATCATCTCCAATTCTAGCAAAAACGATGAAAACGCTACAGAAACCTGCATTCGAAATCCACATTTTTTGTCCAGTGATTGAGTAGTATTTTCCATCTTCAGATAAAACAGCTTTTGTTTTTCCTGAGTTAGCATCAGATCCTGCACCTGGTTCCGTTAAGCAATAAGCTCCAAACCATTCTCCAGAAGCCAATTTAGGAACGTATTTTTTCTTTTGTTCTTCAGTACCATAAAGTGTAATTGGCATAGTTCCAATTCCTGTATGCGCACCAAAAGCAGTTGAGAAAGATCCTGTAGCACCAGAAATGTAATCGCAAACTAACATTGTAGATACAAATCCCATTCCTAATCCGCCATATTCTTCAGGAACCGCAACTCCAAGAAGTCCTAGTTCACCAGCTTTACGCATAGATGATTCTGTATAAGCGTAATCTTTTTTCTCAAAACGATCTTTATGCGCCCATAATTCTTTGTCAACGAACTCTTTTACAGAGTCACGCATCATTAACTGCTCTTCTGAGAAATCTTCTGGTGTAAAGACATCTTCGCACTTTGTTTCCTTAACTAAAAACTGACCACCACGGGTTACGTTTTTTTCGATTGTATCTGCCATTTTGTTTTTGTTTAGATAAAAGATGAAAGAATCAAGAAGAAAGATTTTTGTCTAACTTACTTATGAAACCAGTGGTCATCTTTTGAAATTCAATTATTTTGTTTTCTATTTCTTCCGTTTTTTCTATTGATAAATAGTCATTCTGACATGCTATCAATAATTGTGTTTGTAATTCAAATGAAGATCCTAAACTAATATTCAAATAATGCTGAAAATGTTTATTTCCTCTATTTGAACCTTCTGCAATATTTGATGGCATTGAAACGGAGCATCGATTCATTTGACTAGATAAGCTGTAAGTTTCAGATTTTGGAAAAGTTGAAGTCAGTTTATAAATATCATTTGTAATATTCATTGCTAAAATCCAAATTTTCAAATTCTTAAAATTGTGTCTCATTTTTTTTGAGTCAAGTTAAGAAACTAAGATTAATAAAAGTAGGTTTTTTATTACTTTTTAAAAAATCTTGATTCTTACTTCTTCCTTCTCAAAAAAACATCTTTCCTCTTGCTTCTTTGCTCTTTCGTCTCTTTACAGTACCTCGTAAATCCCAGCACTCCCTTGTCCAGTCCCCACACACATAGAAACAATTCCGTATTTACTACCTCTGCGTTTCATCTCATCAAATAACTGAACAGAAAGTTTAGCACCAGTACATCCCAGAGGGTGGCCTAAAGCGATCGCTCCACCGTTTACGTTTACGATATCAGGGTTTAAACCTAACTCGCGAATTACAGCCAAAGACTGAGAAGCAAAAGCTTCGTTTAATTCAACCAAGTCAATATCTTTCAATTCTAAACCAGCTTGTTTTAAGGCTTTCGGAATAGCTTTTACAGGACCAATACCCATAATTCTTGGCTCAACGCCAGATGAAGCAAAATTTACTAATCTGGCAATTGGCTCAAGGTTTAATTCTTTAACCATGTCCTCACTCATGATTAAAACAAAAGCAGCACCATCACTCATTTGTGATGAGTTACCTGCTGTAACGCTTCCGTCGGCAGCAAAAACGGGTCTCAATCCAGCTAAAGCAGCAACTGATGTTCCGGCTCTTGGACCTTCGTCTTGTTTTACAACGTATGATTTAGTTTCTTTTTTTCCATTTTCATTGATGAAAGTCTGCTCAACAGTAATCGGAACGATTTGTTTGTCGAATTTCCCTTCAGCTTGTGCTTTCAAAGCTTTCATATGAGAGTTGTAAGCAAACTCATCCTGATCTTCTCTTGAGATTTTGTATTGGTTGGCAACCGCTTCAGCAGTTAAACCCATTCCCCAGTAGTAATCTTCGTGACCTGCAGCGGCAACTTTATAATCCGGAGTTGGTTTGTAACCTCCCATCGGAATAAAACTCATACTTTCGGCTCCACCAGCGATAATACAATCTGCCATTCCTGATTGGATTTTAGCAGTTGCCATTCCGATAGTTTCTAATCCGGATGCGCAATAACGGTTAACCGTTACACCAGGAACGTCTTCTACTTTTAATCCCATTAAAGAGATCAAACGTCCAACGTTAAGTCCTTGTTCTGCTTCCGGCATGGCATTTCCTACCATAACGTCGTCGATACGTTTTTTGTCGAAATCAGGCAGTTCATCCATCATAAACTGAATAGTTTCTGCTGCTAATTCGTCAGGTCTTTTAAATCTAAAAACCCCTTTTGGTGCTTTTCCTACCGCAGTACGGTAAGCTTTTACTATATATGCTGTTTTCATTTGTTTTATTTTTTAAGATTTTAGAAGAGGCAAGAGACAAGAAGCAAGAGAAAAGACAAAAACCAGTTTGGAGTCTTGCTTCTTGCATCTTTGCTCTATTTTCTAATTACGAAGTGGTTTTCCTTTAGTTAACATATACTGAATTCTCTCTAAAGTCTTACGCTCTGTACAAAGAGATAAGAAAGCTTCACGTTCGATATCTAATAAATATTGTTCAGATACTAAAGTTGCTTCAGATAAATCACCTCCGGCCATTACATAAGCCAGTTTGTTAGCGATTTTTTTATCGTGCTCAGAAATGTATTTTCCAGCTTCCATTTGGTCTGTTCCAACTAAGAACATTCCTAATGCCTGTTTACCTAAAACCTTAACATCAGTTCTTCTGATTGGTTGTGTATAACCCGCTTCTGCCATTAATAAAGCATGTTTCTTAGCTTCAGCAATCTGACGATCTTTGTTTACCACGATAACATCTTTACCATGTTGAAGAAGTCCTGTGTCAAAAGCTTCATAACCAGAAGTCGATACTTTTGCCATAGCGATTGTTAAGAAATACTCTTGAAGAACGTTCAATTCCACATCATTTTTGCGGAATAAATCTGAAGCTCTCAAAGCCATTTCTTTAGATCCACCACCACCAGGAAGTACACCAACACCAAATTCAACTAATCCCATATACGTTTCTGCAGCAGCAACCACTTTATCAGCGTGTAAGCTCATTTCGCATCCACCACCAAAAGTCATTCCGTGAGGGGCAACTACAACTGGAATAGAAGAGTAACGAACGCGCATCATAGTGTCCTGGAACATTTTGATTGCCATGTTCAATTCGTCATATTCCTGCTCAACTGCCATCATGAAAATCATTCCGATATTAGCTCCAACAGAGAAATTCGCTGCCTGGTTACCAATAACCAAACCTTGGTATTCTTTTTCAGATAAGTCGATTGCTTTATTGATAGCCTGAAGTACATCGCCACCAATAGTATTCATTTTAGATTGGAATTCTAAGTTCAGGATTCCGTCTCCTAGATCCTGAATGATTGCACCGCTATTGCTCCAAACTTTTTTGCTTTCGCGAATGTTGTTTAGGATAATGAATGAATCTTGTCCAGGAACTTTTACTTGTGATTTTGTTGGAATGTTATAGAAATAAGTTGCTCCTTCTTTTACAGAATAGAAACTTTCGCTTCCGGAAGCTAACATCTCAGTAACCCACGCAGCTGGCTCTAAACCTTCTGCTTTCATGATTTCGATTCCGTTGGCAACACCAATCGCGTCCCAAATTTCGAATGGACCATTTTCCCATCCAAAACCAGCTTTCATCGCATCATCAATTTTGTATAATTCGTCTGAGATTTCAGGAATTCTGTTTGACACATAAGCAAACATTCCAGAGAAACTCTTACGGTAGAATTCACCTGCTTTGTCTTTTCCTTTTACCAAAACTTTAAAACGATCAATTGGCTTATCAATAGTTTTTGTTAATTCTAGTGTAGCAAAACTTGCTTTTTTAGCAGCGCGGTATTCTAATGTATCTAAGTCTAAAGACAAAATATCTTTATCTACTTTTTTATAAAACCCTTGACCTGTTTTGCTTCCTAACCATTTATTTTCCATCATTTTATTGACGAAATCAGGAAGTTTAAACAATTCGTGTTGTTCGTCGTTCGGGCAGTTTTCGTAGATACCGTTGGCAACGTGTACCAAAGTATCCAAACCAACAACGTCAACCGTACGGAAAGTAGCCGATTTTGGACGACCAATTACCGGACCAGTCAATTTATCAACCTCTTCAATCGTTAATCCCATTTCTTTTACCAGGTGGAATAAACTCTGAATACCGTAAATACCAATTCTATTTCCAATAAACGCCGGAGTATCTTTAGCCACAACCGAAGTTTTTCCTAAGAATTTAGAACCGTATTCGTTTAAGAAATCCAATACTTCAGTTGAAGTTTTTGGACCAGGAATAATTTCAAATAATTTTAAGTAACGCGCAGGGTTAAAAAAGTGAGTTCCGCAGAAGTGTTGTTGAAAATCTTCGCTTCTTCCTTCGCTCATAAAATGAATTGGAATACCAGAAGTGTTTGAAGTAACCAAAGTTCCCGGCTTGCGGAATTTCTCGATTTGTTCAAAAACCAATTTTTTGATATCCAAACGCTCTACAACAACTTCAATAATCCAGTCAACATTGGCAATTTTTGCCATATCATCAGTCGTATTTCCAGTCGTGATTCGACTAGCAAATTTTTGACTGTAAATAGGAGACGGTTTCGATTTTAATGAATTCGCCAAGTGCTCGTTTACTACACGGTTGCGAACTGCTTTACTTTCAAGTGTTAATCCTTTTTTAGCTTCAGCTTCTGTCAACTCGCGTGGTACGATGTCAAGCAGTAAAACTTCAACACCAATGTTGGCAAAATGACAAGCTATTCCTGAACCCATAATTCCGGATCCAATTACAGCAACTTTTTTAATTGTGCGTTTCATAATAAGTCGTTAATATTTATTTTTTTTATTTGAATTGAAATAAGCCGTCTCCAGTAATACGAATCTGCTTATTCCTTTTCTTTATTTTCTGTTTGCGTAAATATGTTTTTGTCCTGAATCAATTCGTTGATAATTTCAGAAACTTCGATAAAATGTTTCAGTTTTTCGTCTGATACATGTTTTCTAATCGTTTCATTAAATTTCAGAACGGTATTCTTAGATAAATCTCTTTTTTCTTTTCCAAATTCGGTCAGGTAGATCAAAACACCGCGTCCGTCAGATGGATTTTTTTTGCGAACAATCAAACCTTTGTCTTCCATTGATTTTAATGTTCTGGTCAGGCTGGTGGCTTCCATTCCCATTCTTGGTCCCAAGGAAGTCGAAGGCGTACCTTCTTCCTTGTCGATACTCAAAAGCGCAAACCCGGTAGCCATTGTGGCATCGTATTTTGCAGCTTCTTCGTTATACATTCTTGAAACAGCTTGCCATGTCGCTCTCAAAATATAATCTATTGTTTTGTCTTTCATAGGTAACTATATCGATTTCAAATATAATCAAAAAATACTATGCGTGCATATTATTTTTTCATAAATTTTTGGTTAATAAATTTTTTGTTCTGGTTTTCAGTGTTTTATGGTTTTATTTTAATTGAAATATACTATTCTTTTTTGATATTTTAACAAATTAAGTGCGGTAAAAATTGTTTTATGACTTTATAACGGATTTAAATTCCGTATAATGTAAAAATTCTTGTTTATAATGCAGTATTATTATTCAATTCGTATTTAGAAAGTGCCTTTTGCAGTATTTTTTTCATTCGGGTTCGCAGGTTTTCGGGTCTCAGAATTTCGATTCCGTCTCCAAAACCCAATAAAATACGTTCCATTTCATAATTCGGAGAAATAAACAAATGCACAATAATACTTCCGTCTTCATTTTCTTTAATCAATCGCTGTGAAGAGTGCAAAGGTTTCGTCACTACATACGGCGCATTTACAGCATCAATCCAAAGTTCGATTCGCTTGGGCTGTAAGCCTGTATTTACCGTAACGCCAATTACATTTTTATAAAACAAATCGGCATCAAAATCTTCTTCTATATAAGGAAGGTTAAAATCGTAGTCGATCGCCAGGATTCTGTCCAAAGCTAAATTGGTAATCGGTTGCGAAGCTTTCTTTTTTCCCACCAAAAACCAACGGTTATTAAATTCCTTCAATATAAAAGGATGAAAGTTGAATTTGGTTTCTTCTCGCGATTTAAAAGATTTGTACGTAATCACAAGAACAACCTTCTTAATAATCGCCTGATAAATCTCGTCTAAAAAATGCAAACCTTTCAGCTTTTCGTTTTTATCCAGATAAATAACGGGTTTCGTATGCGATTTCTCCGCATAGATTTTATCCTCCAAACGCTGTAGAATATCCGAGACATCGCTAAACAAAGAGAAATCCTTAAACTGTTTCAGCATCGAAACCGTTTCGGTCAAAACATTCATATCCGTTTCCGTTAGCGGAATATCCGTTATCGAAAATTCGTCGTCTTCATATTTATAATATTTTTTATCATAAACAACAATTGGCGCATTATAACCCAGTTTTTCGCTTCGCATCAGCTGAATATCCATCTGAATCGTTCGTTTGCTAATCGGGTTTTCCCGACCCTCATATTCAAACAAAGCTTCAGAACAACATTCGATTAAATCTTCCAAAGTCCATTGCCGGTATTTATTCTGCAGACATTTGTCAATCGTTTTGTAGCGTATTAAGGCATTTTTGTTTTGTGACATAGTTTTAGGTTTTACCGCGAAGGCGCTAAGGTTCAAAGGTTTTGTTTCACGCAGATTTTGCAGATTTAAGCAGATTTTGCAGATTTTTTTTAATCATTTTAATCCTTTAATCTGTGGCTATAAAAAACTTTGCGACTTTGCTCCCGATAGCTATCGGGGATTGCGAGATTCAAATTTCCAGTATTTCAATTACGTATAATTATTTTCAGTTTTTGGGCGTGTCCCTCCGGGTCGGGCTTTCGGCTTTATCTTTTGTTCCGTTCCACTTCACAAAAGGATATCGCCTCTATCCCTCACGCTTCTTGTTCCATAAGGACATTTCTATTATTACAATATTATTTACCGTCACAATATTAATTCCCAGGGGGACAGCATGTTTCTAGAAATAATAAAACACGTTTTCATAAACCCCATCGGGGTGACATATTTTGTAATGTATTTACAGCCTAAATATCGCTCCGCTGGAGCTTTAATAATCAATTAAAGAATTCTAAAAAAATCTGCTAAATCTGCTAAATCTGCGAGAGAAAAATTTTGCGTCAAATTTTTTATAGCCACAGATTAAAAGATTAAAAGGATTAAAAAAATCTGCTTAATCTGCTTAAATCTGTAAAATCTGCGTGAAACAAAACTTTGCGACTCTGCTCCCGATAGCTATCGGGATTGCGAGATTCAAACATTCCCAACCTTAACTTAATAATTTTATTTCCTTTTCAATATTAGCTCTGGCCTTCTTTTCGTATAATTTCCTGAATTCATCCGTCTGAAAAATAAACTCATTCTCCAGAAAATGTTGCAACGCTTTCGCTCTTCCGGGTTTATATAGAAAATCAGGATAAATGCGGTATTCTTTTCTAATTTGTTCAAAATAGATTTTATAATCGTCCCAATCTCTGGCGAGTATTTTCAAATCAAAATCAATCAGCCAGTTAATATCTTCGACTTCATTATGCTGATGCAATTGTGTCGCGCAAATCATATCAAAAACCAATTTCGAATTCAAATTAGTTTCCTTCGGAAGAATCTTAATCGCATATTCAGCACTTTTCAGTTCGTTGTCTTTTTTACTGCTTATATAAATGTAATCGTGATAAAAGATCGAATACAAAACTTCATTCGGAAATTGAAGCTGATCAAAATAGGTTTCATATTCGCTAATCATATCTTGTAGATGCGTCAGATTATGATAATGCCTTGATTTTTTGGAATAAGCCTTTTCTAAATCAAGCCAATTGTGATGAATCTCATTTGCTGCAAAACCAGTGTTGGTGAGCAATTCGTTATATTTATCTTTAAGATTCATGTAGTTTTTTCTCAAAAATAACCATTCTTTTTTACTGCGCAAAATAATTGCGTAGTAAAATAAAACCTTTGTATCATCAAAAAAAGCAGTATTATGGGAAGTGAAAATATAAACAATAAATCCACGGCTAAAAATAAGTTTTTTAGAGACGAGCCAGTTTACTGCGAACAAAATCCAGATTTGCCAAAAGCCATCATCTGCGATCTTGACGGAACATTGGCTTTAATGAACGGAAGAAATCCTTTTAATGCGAGCAAATGCGATAATGATTTTCTACATTATCCGGTGGCGAATCTTTTAAAGAATTATAAAACGCTGGGATACAAAATACTGTTGGTTTCCGGAAGAGAGCATGTCTACAAAGAACCTACATTGCGTTTCCTTGAAAAACATGAAATAACATTCGATGCATTGCTTATGCGGAAAGCGAAAGACTACCGAAAAGATTCGATCATAAAAACAGAAATCTACAACGATTCGATTAAAGGGAAATACTTTATCGAATTTGTTTTAGACGACAGAAACCAAGTGGTAGATACCTGGCGAAAGGATCTGAAATTGCCTTGCTTTCAGGTTTATTATGGAGATTTTTGATCTTTTAAGATGCTGAGTTTCTATGGTACTGAGATACTAAGTTTTAGTACTGGTTAAAAAACTTTGCGGCTCTGCGACTTTGAGAGATTAAAAACACAAAAAAAAAATAAAACTTGGCGTGGTAGCGCCTTAGTGACAAGAAAACAAAACAACATGGAAACAATAAACAGAGACTTTGAAATACTAACGGATTACATACTGACTTTTTATTATTACAAATACCGCAATGTAGATCTACTTGAAGATTGGGCAATCGAACTGATCAATTCGAGTTATGAAAGTGAAGCTATTTATAATCTGGCTTGTTTCTACAAACCAATTGATTCTGACGAAGTGCAACCGTATCTGGAAGCTGTTTTGGCAGAATTGAATCTAACAGCAAAAAATAAAGAGGAGTCACAAAAATGTCATATAAGATATTTTCTAAATAAAGTTACGAAACAGGAGGATGTGAGAAGTAATCTGAAAAGAACGTTGCATTTTTCTTTCGATTTTGAGATAGACAAAGATATAGCCGAATTGTCTGCTCTTCAATATCTTTGGGATGATTTGGCAGATGGCCAGGTCAATTGGTATTGCAAAAATATTAGCCTAGACAATATAGAACAAGAAATTGTCGAAAAGGCAAAAAAATGGATGCGTGAAAATTAAGTTTAGTTTTCAGTCGCGTTCTCAGTTTTCAGGGTAGAGGCGCACAGCAGCGCGTCTCCCACAAGGTGTGCTTTCTTGGTTTAACACCAAGTGTTTTTACTCATTACCAAATTCAAAAGCCTTCAGCCGATTATTTGGTAACGTCTGCCATTACATTTTTGTTTTGCTATTTGTATTTATTAATTAGCGGTTTAGACGATCCTTTTGATATTCTCAACGGAGATACCAATGTCGATTTGAAACCTATCGATCGATTTAAACAACGATTGGGGGCTGATTTTTTGGTTTGAAAGCATAATTAAATAATGATCGAAACCGATGCGCCGTTTCCCCAACAGCCTTTTAAAGAAATACAACGAGCGTCGTTGCGAATCTTCTTTTTTGCCGCATGTTGCCGAAACAATTGCACAGTTTAAAGGAATTACTTTAGATAAAGTGTCGGAGGAAACGAGTAGGAATTCTAAAAGCTTTTTTGGGTTTTAGAATTTACTCAGCTTTTTTAACAAAAAAAAGGCAATTTAACAGATTTATAGGTTAGTTGCAGAGTAGAATATTACTAAGAAAATTATTATAAATACATTTGAAATCAATTAACCTAAAATGTGTAATTTTTTATGATAGAGAAAAAAAATGAAAAAGTAAATTCATACGATGATGTAAAAAGTAAAAAAAGACCTGCGATTCCCACAAAAGTTAAAATTGTATTATGGAGTAAATCAGCAGGCAAATGTCAGTTTGAAAATTGTCCTGAAGTTTTAAACATTGATAAAATAAAAAAAACAGATAATAATTCAGCATATATAGCCCATATATATGGATATGCAGAGGGTAGTGAAAGGTATGACAATATCTTATCTCCAAAATTAGAAATTGATATAAGTAATTTAATGCTTTTGTGTGATGGATGCCATCGCAGGATAGATGAAAAAGGTGTAGGGGAAAAAGACTATCCCGCTTCAGTTTTAATTGACATGAAAAGAATACATGAAGAAAGAATTGAATTGCTTTCTTCTATAAAACCTGATATGAATAGTCATATTGTAATTTATAAAGCAAATATAGGACAACATTCTCCTATAGTTACATATGAATCTGTTAGAGAATTTCTTTTACCAACAAATTACCCGGCTCAGAACAGGGCAATTGATTTGAGTTTTTCGGGAAGCTATTTTAGGGATAAAGATGAAAACTTTTGGAATGTAGAATTAGAAAATTTACAAAACCATTTTGATCGAGATTTATTGCCCTTGATTAATGACAAGACTATTCGTCATATTTCTTTATTTGCATTTGCGCCAATGCCACTATTAATAAAACTTGGAACGTTAATAGGTGATAAAATAGCAACAAGTGTTAAGCAATATGATAGAAATTCAGGCTCATGGAGTTTTTCAAATATCAGTATTCAAACGGAGTATAAATTATTAATAAATGAAACGGATAAAGTTGATCATGTTGCTTTAAATATTTCATTAAGTGCGACAATTAATAATGATAGAATCATTTCTGTTTTAGGGAATAATTGTAGTATTTATACTTTAACAATTGATAATCCAATTAACAGTTTTTTATTCAATAGAAATCAACTTGAAGATTTTACTATAAAAATTAGAGAAGTATTTAACAATATTAAAAAAATGCATGGTTCAAAAGTTCCGTTACATATTTTTCCTGCAATGCCAATTTCGATAGCAATTGAACTAGGTAGATATTGGATGCCAAAAGCAGATATGCCAATAATTATTTATGATGAAAACACAGCAAATGCTGGTTTTTCTAAAGCAATTGAAATAAGATAAAAATATAAAACAGATAAAAATATGTTAACTGAACAACAAAAAAATGATTTTAGCGAAATACTAGAAACTTTAGGAGAAAACCTGGATATTACAGAAACGCAATATAATGCAGCAATATCTAGCTATCAAAATGTTGGTAACTGGCTATCGAAAGAAGATTCTGAACTGAAGGCTTATAATCCGCTAATTAGACCTCAAGGCTCATTTATTCTGGGAACAATTATTCAACCTATTTGTGAAGATGATGACTTAGATATTGATTTGGTTTGCGAGTTAAGTAAAAAGAAAGATTCTTGGACACAATTTAATTTAAAAGAAATAGTTGGGAATCAATTGAAATCCCATAAAGGATTGGATGATTTATTAGATGAAGAAGGTAGAAGATGTTGGACCTTAAAATATAGAAAAGATTCCGAAAATATAAAAGAAAGATATCACATGGATATTTTGCCTGCTATTATAAGTGAAGGTTATGAAACTATCTTGAATGAATCATATAAAAGAATGTTTGATGAAAGCGATGTTAGTAAACTTTGTTTAAGTATAACCGACAAGGAAAGTAAAAACTATTATACTTCAACAATTCCAAAAGAATGGTTAAAGAGTAATCCGTTAGGCTACGCAAAATGGTTTTTTAGCAGAGCGACAATTCAAACGAATAAAATGTTTTCTATTAATGAAGCTGTTCGTCCAGTCCCAAGTTTTCAAAAAAACAGATTCCCTTTACAAAGAGTTGTCCAAATATTGAAGAGACATAGAGATATAATGTATAGAGATAGAAAAGATAAAATAGATAAACCTATTTCAGTTATAATTACAACATTAGTATCTAAAGCATATAATAAAGAAACGAATATTATTGAAGCACTAATAAATGTTATAAATAATATGGAATATTTCATTAAGGATTATAATCCAATTACTGAAAAGAGAGAGAAATATATTGAAAACCCCGTTAATAAAGAAGAAAATTTTGCAGACAAATGGAATGAGTTTCCAAAAAGAGAAGAAAATTTTTATGAATGGCTAAAAAAAGTCAAAGATGATGTTGAAAATATGACTTCACAATCTGGCTATGGATTACAAAGAATTAACGAATCAATGCAAGTGCCATTTGGAGATGAATTAATAAAAAAAACATTCAATACCTATGGTTTAAAAATAAGAAATTTAAGTGAGACAAATAGCTTGAAAGTTAATGTTGTTTCAGGTGCAATAGGCTCTGTAGGGATAAATATGAAAAAAAATAATTTTGAAGGAGTAAATGAATAACCACTATCATAAAAGAGAGCAAACAAAAACTAGGAATGGTTTTAGTTCATCTGCTCAATTATTAAAAATAAAAGAAATGTTTCCTAATATTGAAGTTGTTAAGGAGAAAGGAAATTCGTTTGAGATTAAATTTAAAATTCAACCAACTACACTAAGCCAATTTTATGATGTAAAATTAACCTATGATAAATTTACTGGTGTGAAGGTTTATGTATTGTCAGAAAATTTGGCTATTGCAAAAAATAGAACCAAATTGCCTCATGTTTATTCTTCAAAAGATCAAAGACTTTGTCTTTACTCGCCTAGTAAGAATGAATGGACTAAAGAAAAGTTTATAGTTTCAACAATTATTCCTTGGATAAGTAAGTGGTTCTTTTTTTATGAGATATGGCTAATAGATGGCGAGTGGCTTGGTGGCGGACATAATGAATATGAAGTCAAATAATGTTGCATTTTATTTCTTTTAAAATTATAAAATATTAATATTTGCAAAGAACACGCGAAAAAAGCAATTCACTTTGGGGAGGTCTCGCGAATTTGGCAAGACAATTTCAATAAAAAACAAAAAAAGCGCAAACCTCAAAAATTTGCGCTTTTCTATTTATAAGTAAAAAGGATTATTTCCCTTTCAACAATTTCTCTAAATACTCAACCTTTTCTCTTTCAGCCAAAACTAAACGTTAGTAAAGTTCCACAACTTTATTAAGAGGATTGAAAGTGCAATGATTGTTATGAGTATTTCCTTGAGCACGACTATTAGAACTATTATTCTATAAGCTATTAAAGAAATTTCATAAATTGTAAACATATGTTTTTTCTTACTTTGCTACGCGATAAAATAGTAACTTTAAAATCTTTATATTTGCATTATAAATTCATGAAACATGAACTACAAAATATCATTTCAGGAAAGAGCCAAGTTAGGCATGGAGATACTATCCAAACAATCTCCCGTTACCTTAGAAAAAGCAAGGGCGCAAGCGGAACGTTTGAGTCAGTCAAGCAAATCAAAATTGAAGAAACAGCGCTAATAAAACAGTTCTGTGATAAGAACGGTTTTTGGATTACTGCAATCAATATTAATGCTTTTATTTCTTCAGGAGCAGAACAAAAAGTTTATCTTCAAAACAAACATAAAGTAATAAAACTAAACGATAGTATTTATTATGAAACTTGGATAGATTATTTGAATAATTTATTATTAAATAATTACTTTTTCCCCGATACTGCTTATCAATTAATTGGGTTTTATGAGCAAGATAATATAGTTTACGCGGTTGTAGAACAGAAGTTTGTAGAATCTGATAGTGACACAGAATTAGAAAATGTCAAAAATTTTCTGGATCAAAATGGTTTTAAAAACACAAGAAACAACGATTATTTTAATCCAGATTTAGGAATAATTCTAGAAGATTTACATGATGAAAATGTATTGACTTTTGAAGACAACCTGTTTTTTATTGACACCGTTTTTTACATTACTGAACAATTTTATAAACCATGATAATTTAATTAAGAAGCAATCACATTCTCAACAGGCTTTGGCCTATTAAAATCATCATCCTTCCTTTTCACAAACTTCAAATAAATAAAATACTCCACAAAAGGAATAATCAAAAACAAAAGGAAAAAAAGTAATTCGTGTTTCAGTATTTCATTAAAAATAAGATCCAATCCGGCTTGTAGTTTGCGTCCCATTTCAGATTGTATGGAACGTTCGATTCGTTGAGGTTCAATTTGATCCAGTTTTTGTAAAAGCGCTTTGAATTTAACGTAATCAATATCTTTTACGTTTTTCATGTCGGCTTTGTCGTCAACGACTTTCATAAAGCCGTACACGCAGGCGCTGTACAATTCCGCCTCGTATTTTTGAAGCAAAAAGGATGTCGATGAATTCTTGAAGTTATCTACAGTTTGTAAACCGCTGTTGTTTTGTTTGATATAAAGCGCCAAAGCCTGGGTCAAAGATTTGCTCACATCTTCGGAAGAATTGGACAGCAATTGAAGCGAATGCAGAAAATCTTTTTTCTCCTTTTCAGATGAAAAAGTAGTTCCGATTGTTTTCGAATAAATATTGGCGGTTATGTTTTTGTTTTCTGATTTCAAAATAGATTTTCCTCCATACAAAAGGCCAATCATAGCAAAGAAATAAAGGAAAACAATCATAAAATACGGAATCCAGAGTTTGGCTATCCAGTTGTAATATTTTCGGTCACGTGTAAAAATGTTTTTTCGGTACAAAAAGACATTGAAAACGATTCCTATAATAAGGCCCAGAATAAGAAATAAAATCGTCCAGAACAGGAACCAACCAATATTGGGTAAAATAAATTGTTTCGAAAATTCCCAAACTTCAGACCAAACAATACTGTCGATATATTCTTTCATAGGTTTCATTTAAGTGAGATAAAAATAGTCAAAAGTTGCTTCCAAACTAAAAATAGAGTAGAAATCAATGGGTTTTATTTGTTTTAATTTTAACAAAAACAACAGAAAAAGTTATATTAAATAAAAATATACGTTACATTTGCCCTCGAATTAGTAAAAAAACAATCATATGAACCTGTCAGCAATAAAAAATAGCGGTCGTTTAGCGGGATTTCCTCCGGCTAAAGACTCAGGATGACATATGTATTTTATGGAATAGAAACGGAATTGTAGTTTCAAACTCAACATAAATAGATAAAAGCGTCCTCATCGGGACGCTTTTTTTGTTTTTAATGCCACTTCGACTCCGCTCAGTGTGACAAGAAAATTGCTGAATAGGAGAAGAAAATGATAAAAAATAACCCTTAACTAAAAATAACTAAAAAAATAATCGACCAAATGTTACATGATAAAACCAAATAGTGAAATATAATCTTGAAAAGTAATCTAATGAGAGACAGTCATTTGATACAAAAAGAAAGCTGCACGAGTATGCGGACAGGGATTTTTATGGATTTTATTTAAATGTAACTAATTGGTAATCAGTAAAATAATTTTAGAAATGATTTGGATAATTGATTTTTTCGACTTTATCTTTGCCGAAGAAAATCTGAAAAGAGAATTTCAAAAAACAACAACGATTTCAAAATATAATACAACATATAAAATGGCTTTTAATAAAAACATATATAACGAACAACTGCTAAACCCGGGATCAGATCTTGGATGTTTAACAATACAGGTGCATGAACACAGGCAATAGGATAATTATATCATATTGAATCTCATGAAGCACCTTTAACCGGGTGCTTTTTTTATGCCCAAAAATAAATGATTTCGTAGCTCAATTGGCAGAGCGCTTGACTGTTAATCAAGAAGTTGAAGGTTCAACTCCTTCCGAAATCGCTCGTTCTCTAGAAGGAACAGGTTCTTTTTTAAGGTGCTGAGGTTCTGAGTTGCTAAGGGCCTAAGGTTTTTAGGCACAAAGGGACAAAGATGCAAAGGTTTAAAAATCTTAGCACCTCAGAACCTTAGCATCTTAGAACCTTAAAAAAAAATCTGGGAAGATAACGGTGGTTGTTTACCCGCCTTGGACGCGGGAGGTTGCAGGTTCGAGTCCTGCTTCCCAGACAAATGGAAATACGCTAAAGCTGGAGAGTTAGGTCGGTCTGTAAAACCGTTGTCTTTGACTGAGTAGGTTCGAATCCTACTATTTCCACAAATTTCAGGTTGGAACCCTGAAGATTAATTAAAAGCAGGAGTGGCGGAACGGCAGACGCGGCTGACTTAGAATCAGTATTTTGAGAGTTCGTCCCGATAGCTATCGGGACTCTTCCTGTACTAGATAAAACTTTGCGACTTTGCGTCTTTGCGCGAGATTTACAAAATAAAGTTAAACAATAGCGGCGAGCAATTTTCGCGCAAAGACGCAAAGTCGCAAAGAAAAATGAGATTAGTGTCTTTGTGCCTTCGTGGCAAAAAAAAGCAGGAGTGGCGGAACGGCAGACGCGGCTGACTTAGAATCAGTATTTTGAGAGTTCGTCCCGCTAGCTATCGGGACTCTTCCTGTACTAGATAAAACTTTGCGACTTTGCGTCTTTGCGCGAGATTAACAAAATAAAGTTAAACAATAGCGGCGAGCAATTTTCGCGCAAAGACCCAAAGTCGCAAAGAAAAATAAGATTAGTGTCTTTGTGCCTTTGTGGCAAAAAAAAACACTACGCAGAATAACTGCGCAGTGTGATTTGAATATTTGTTCAGGAATTAAAACAAGTTCTTTTATAAACTGAAATTCATCAAAGGAAACTTTGATTTACAATATCAAACAAGTCCTGTTGCGTGTTTCTGTATAGCACCATTGTAGGGAACTTTCCGCGAAAGCGTATTATGTTTTTCTATGCAACTTGATTTGGAGGTTTTGATTGTTTTCCAAAAAACAATCTCACACTCTATGTGTCATGGGTTCGACTCCCATTCGCAGCAATGCGATAGCTCAGTTCGGTTAGAGCAATAGACAATTCGCAGGTTCAATTCCTGCACCGATTTTGGATCGGGAAAGTCACAGACTGAAAATCTGTATTTCCAGAGAACATCACTCTTTAAAAGATGACCAGGAAAAAAACTGATTTGTCTTTGTCAGTGAAATCAGGATTTGGGGATCCTAATTCACACTCATGATAAAACCAGTGCGAACAGAAATGTATTTTGAAATACGTTATTTCTTTTCGGTTTGATTGTTCGAGTGATTTTTTTAGAATTTAGAATCACTTTTTCAAAATAGAATTGCAAAACAATTAGCGTAAACAAATTACAAACTGTTAGTCCGTTTTTCTCGGAGGAGAGAGGCAATGAGGTTTTTTTATTTAACGAGAGAGAGAGAATAGAATATAGAATATAGAGAATAGAGGCAAGAAGGCAAGAGGGAAGAGAATAGAGCTTAGAATATAGAATATAGAGAATAGAGAATAGAGAATAGAGAATAGAGGCAAGAGGCAAGAGGCAAGAGAATAGAGCTTAGAATATAGAATATAGAATATAGAATATAGAGAATAGAAGCAAGAAGCAAGAAGCAAGAGACAAGAGAATAGAGCATAGAATATAGAGTATAGATTTATGCGGTTTCAAAACTTGAAACTTGAAACTTGAAACCTGAAACAAAATAAAACTAAAAAAAATAACCATGATTACAAGAATTAAAATCGAGGCTTACCAAGTAGGATTGGTATTCGAAAATAGAAAATTGGTAAACGTACTAGAAGAAGGATTGCACTGGATTTTTGGAAACAAAAATGTAATGATCTATGATATGAATGCAGCTTTCCAGGCGCCATTTGAGTTGAATATTTTGTTGCAGAATGAAGTATTGGCTGGAATGTTAGAAATCGTTGAGGTTGCCGATAACGAGATTGTTTTGCAATTCGTAAACGGAAACTTTAAAGGTACTTTGCAAGCGGGAAGATATGCTTTCTGGAAAGGAATCATAAAAAATGAATTCACAAAAGTGGATGTTTCTAAAATTGAAATCACAGAAAATGTCCCAGTGAATTTATTGGAGCATGCTCAATTAAGATTTTTTATTAGAAAATTTATAGTGTCAAGCAACGATAAAGCTTTGTTGTTTGTAAACGGAACTTTCCAGAAAGAATTGAAATCCGGAACGCACTACTTTTGGAATAACGCGATTACGATCGAAGTTAAAACAGTTGATGCCAGACAGCAACAAGTGGAGATTTCGGGTCAGGAATTGTTGACAAAAGATAAAGCGGGATTGAGAATCAATTTCTTTGTGAGATACCAGGTTGTTGATGTCATGAAAGCGTTGGTTGATAACAAAGACTTTGAAAAACAATTGTATGTTGCCATGCAATTGGCTTTAAGAGCTTTTGTAGGAGGATTGACTCTGGATGAATTGTTGGCGAAAAAAGATTCGATTGCCGAGGCGATTTTGGCTGAAGTAACTGCCAAAATAAACGAATTGGGATTGACGATTTCTGATGCCGGAATTCGTGATGTGATCTTGCCAGGAGATATGAAAGAAATCATGAATCAGGTTTTGGTTGCCGAGAAAAAAGCGCAGGCCAACAGTATCATGAGAAGAGAAGAAACCGCTGCAACAAGAAGTTTACTAAACACAGCAAAGCTGATGGAAGAAAACGAAATGTTGTGGAAATTGAAAGAGATGGAATACGTTGAAAAAATCGCTGATAAAATTGGAGAAATCACAATTTCAGGAGGCGGAAACGTTATTGGTCAATTAAAGGAAATCTTCGTGAAGTAAAAAAGAAACGATTAGCAGTAAATGTTGAAGCGTTTAATTAAAAATAAAATTTAAGAATGAATCATAAAATAGTATTTACGTCTGACCTTTATTTTGGTCAGACCAATATAAGTAGGGGTAGTGAGCATCCGTTTGCTTCGGTAGAAGAAATGGATTTGGCGCTCATTAAACGAAGGAATGAAAAGGTAAATGCAGAGGATATTTCTCTGATAAAGCACAAATGCTTTTAAAACTTTGCAGTTACTGAATTCCCGGAATTCCTTTGTTTTTCCCTGAGATTCTCAAGAATTTCTAAAAAGAAATACAATGCGTAACAGTACATTAAATGAATATAAAAAAGCGATTAAAATTAAATATGAGATAGAAAAAAACGGTAAATACTTTGATTATTTGCACAAACCTTCTCGTGGAAAACTTCGTGATTTTTGTTGGCTTATTTTCGAGAATAACCCAACTCAGGATGACTTAAATGTTTTTAGAAACCTATTTTCTTTAGATTTTGATCATACGAAAAAGAAAAAGTTTAAGGAGCAAAAAGACAAGTTCAGACCTATTGAAACCTTTTTTAAAGGCGAAACAGATCCGACAAATATTGATGCAATTAATATGGCAGCAATTATGGTCGATTTTGAACCGCGTCCTTTTAAAAAGTTTCACGAAAAGTGCAGACTTGAAGAAGGTAAACAAAGTGGAAATAGCAGCAAGGCTACTTCCGGAAAAAAGAATCGCAAAATAAAATGGCAGAAGCGTTATCTGGTAATCGAAAGAAACCTTCGTCAGGTAATGGCTCTTTTTTAGAAGATGATGCAAAGAGTATTGCAAAATTCAGATCAAGGCTAATGTTTTGGAAAAATATAAAAAGTATAGTTACTAATTATTTTTTACCACAGAGAACACAAAGTTTTTTATCTAACAATGCCTTAGAATACACAGAGTTCGCAAAGCTAAATTAATATAAAGCTTTGCGAACTTGCCTTTTATAAAAGCTAAGAGTAAAAAAAATTAGCGTTTATTGCGGTAAATTTTTTCTCTCCCCCAGTTTTTCTCTTCATCCCAAAATTCTAAATTGCTGTTTGCGCAATTAAAAAAGGCTGTCCTTGGGAGACAGCCTTTTCATTGGTTAATTATTTTGGAATGTTATTCGTGACCATAGATTTTAGCGTAAAGATCTTTGTAAATTTCTTTGATGATCTTACGTTTTAATTTTAGAGTAGGAGTAAGCTGTCCGCCGTCGATAGACCAAACATCCGGAGTCAACTCAAAACGTTTTACTTTTTCCCAGTTTCCAAATTTTTCATTAATCGTTTCAACTTCTTCGTCAATACGTTTGATAACTTCTGGATTCTCACTGATTTCTTTGTCAGTACTTCCCAGAGTTACTTTATGCAATTTTGCCCATTCTTTTACAAATTCAAAGTTTGGCTGAATAAATGCACCCGGCATTTTTTCGCCTTCTCCAATAACCATGATTTGCTCAATAAAACGAGATTGTTTCATGGCATTTTCAATCAATTGAGGAGCAACATATTTTCCACCAGAAGTTTTGAACATTTCTTTCTTACGGTCTGTAATTTTTAAGAAACCTTCACTGTCAATTTCTCCAATATCTCCCGTATAAAAATAACCGTCTTTTAAAGCTTCCGCCGTTTTTTCAGGATCTTTAAAGTAACCTAACATTACGTTTGGTCCTTTGCAAAGAATTTCTCCGTCAGCAGCAATTTTCACTTCTACATTGCGAATTACTTTCCCGACAGTTCCAATTTTAAATCCTTTATTTCTTTGGTCGTTTACGGCAATTACCGGAGATGTTTCAGATAAACCGTAACCTTCCATAACCGGAATTTCTGCAGCAGCAAAAACTCTTGTTAAGCGGGGTTGTAAAGCAGCACTTCCGGAAACCATTAAATCTAAATTTCCTCCCAAACCTTCTTTCCATTTACTGAAAATCAATTTGCGTGCAATTTTTAACTGAAATTCATACCAGAAACCATTGGCTCCGTACGGTTCGTATTTTAAACCTAAATCAATAGCCCAGAAAAATAATTTTTTCTTGATGCCGGTTAATTCAGTTCCTTTTGCGTAAATTTTATCATAAACTTTTTCTAAAAGTCTTGGTACAGCTGTGATTACAGTCGGGCGGACTTCTTTTAAGTTATCACTGATTTTGTCAATTGATTCTCCAAAATAAACCGAAACACCATAATATTGATAGATGTACAAAATCATTCTTTCAAAAATATGACAAATAGGCAAGAAGCTCAAAGCCGTACTTTTTCCCGGATCAAACGGAATTCTTGGTGCGCTGTCCAACACATTCGAAACAATGTTCTTGTGCGAAAGCATAACTCCTTTAGGTCTTCCTGTTGTTCCGGAAGTATAAATAATCGTGGCTAAATCGTCAGTTTGAATACTGTCTTTTCTGGCTTCAACTTCATTTTGATTGCTTTGGTCTTCTCCAAGCGCCAATAAATCACTCCAGTGTTTACAACCCGGAATTTCATTAAAAGAATATACTTCTTTTAAAGTTGGAACGTTAGCCTGTATCAATCGTACTTTTTGAAGTACTTCATCATCAGATACAAAACAGTACATACTGCCACTGTGGTTCAATATATATTCGTAATCCTCTTCAGAAATGGTTGGGTAAATTGGAACGTTCTGAGCACCAGTCTGCAGAATACCAATATCCATAATATTCCATTCGGTACGGTTATTTGAGGTGATTAAAGCGATTTTATCATCTTTCTGAACGCCCATGCGTAGCAATGCTCTCGAAACAGCATTTGCTTTTGAAATATATTCTTCGCTAGATGTTTTTTCCCAGACCCCGTCTTTTTTTGTTGCCAAAGCAACCGGAAGGTTATAAGTTTCTTGTTGATAATAGGGAAAATCAAAAAGGCGTGTGATTGAAACCATGTTTAATATGTTGAATTTTATCGCAAATTAAATAAAAAATGGGTATAATTTTTAATTTTGTGAAATTTTATGGGAAAATTTATAGGGACTCTTGAAAATCAACGAAAACGTTTTCTTTTTTGTAGTAAATTTTCGAAAAAACTAAAAATTATTTAATTTGAGGTCTGATTTTTTTTTTCAGCTTATTGAACATTATAATCCACGTAATCTTTCACTCTTTCTCCCATCAAAAACATTTTTTTCTTGGTAAAGTGAATCGAAAATTGAGAATAGATCCATTCGTTGCTATCATTTGGTCGATACCAAAATGTGTAAGACGCACTATTGAACCCTTCTTTAAAAATTGGAACGCCTTCTTCCGTGCATTCAATTCCCCAGTTAATTTTATTTTTGGATAAATCGTTTGCCTGGATAACGCCGGTTCCGTCCGGACTTAATACCGTACTTGGTTCTTTTTGCCCCATTGGTATATAAACCCCGGGAACAGGATAACCAATAGTCGTTGTAATATAACGATCACGACCGTTATGCGTGATTTTGTTGACTTCTACCTGTGAATAAGTGTTTAGGGAAATTAAAAATAAGCTAAATAAAAGTAGTTTTATAAATTTCATTCTGTGTAGGTTTAATTGTTTTTGGAGTTTAAAAAAAAATTCAGTGGCGTGAACTTTTTAGCGAATATAGTTCAAATTTTCATAGAAAAAATGAATCCCAATTACAAGAATGAACTTTTTTTTAATTTTTATTTTTCATGAAATTTATTCCGTTGAAAACTGATTTTCCAGCAATTTTTCTTTAAAATCAGACTTAAAAGTATAAGCAAATGTAACCATCAAAGCACGCGTATCTGATTTACTAGTTCGGTTATTGCTAAACAATGCTGTATTGTTTTTGTAACCGCTTTCGAGCGTGTTAAACATATCGGTAACAACTAACCCTAATCTGGCATTTCCTTTTCCTAGTTTCTGCTGGAAACCCATATCGACATTATAAATCGGAATTCTTTTTCCCTGTGGAGTTGCCAAAGCCGAATTATAATTTCCGATGACCTGAAGTTTACCGCCTTTCCATGGCACAAAATTATTGATAATTTTTCCGTACCAGCTAAAAGCATTGCTCACGATATCTTCTCCAAGATTCGATGCATTGATGTTTTGCTGAAAAGCCGTTACACTGATATTGGCATCGTAAAAACCAACTGGTTTTAGGCTGAAAATAGTTTCTAAGCCATAAGTAATGGTACTTCCAATATTTTTAGGCATTAATAAAACCACACCATTGTCCTGAAGTTCTGCATATTGCCTGATAGTATTGGTGGCGTTTCTGTAAAAAGCATTTGTTGAAAAGGAATAGTTGTTCCAGTCTTTGTTATAACTCATTTCAGCAATGTGAATAATCTCCGGTTTTAAATACGGATTTCCACTGTGCGGATTCAATGCGTCCGTAATGTCAACAAACGGATTTAAATCATCTAAATCCGGACGGTTGATACGTTTACTGTAACCAATTTTTAGAAATTCATCTGTTGCTAAATTTAATTGGGCAGAAGCCGAAGGGAAAAATTTGATATAATCATTAGTAAAACGATCACTATTCGTTTGTGTTGCTCCGGTGTTGGAAACATTTTCTGCGCGCAATCCTACATTATATTTCCATTTTGGATTTTCAGCCGTTCCTGAAAAAGAATTCAACAGACCGTAAAATGCATTTATTTGTTCGTTATAATCAAAAGTATTACTCGCAATCGGGTTGATTATGTAATCACCATTAATCATACCGGCACTTTGATATTCCGAATTAAAAAAACGGAAAGTTCCTTTATAACCTGTTTCCAGTATTGTTTTTGGTGCAATGGGCAAAGCGTAATTCACAATGGCATTTGATATATTTTCATGCTCATAATTGTGTGTTCGTTGTAAAAATACATCACCAATTTGCTCATTATATTGATCATAATTATACGTGTCAATATCCGTATTTTCTTTGTGTTTGTTGAAAGAAGAAGTAATACTGGCATTTAAACTCTTTCTCTCATCAGAAAATTTTCGATCATAACTAAAAGCCAATTCGCCTACTTTTGAACGTTCTAATTCTAAAGAATGTCTTCTGTTACTGGAGAAAAACTGATCTGCACTGGTATTGACCTGCGTATACAAAGTTTCATCATTATCCTGACTTTCCATGTTTCCAAGTGCTTCAAATGAGAAGTTGTTTTTTTCGTTGGGAGAAAAATCAATATTGAATTTCAAATTCTGCAAACCTTCCGTTCGTTCATCATTTCGGTGTTGTTTGATATAATGTTCGTCGTCAATAAAATAATTGGTGCGTTCTGCTTTTATTTCTTTGGTTCGGCCAGCGAAACGATTATCATATGCCAGGCCAAAATTCCATTTTTCTGTTTTTTGATTTAAAAGTATAGAACTGTTCGCTCTTCCTTTCGCACCAAAACCACCACCCAAAACCACTGCTCCATTAAAACCGCTTTGATTGTTTTTCTTTAATTTAATATTGATGATGCCGCTTTCTGCATTAGCATCATACTTCGCCGTTGGATTACTAATAACTTCAATACTTTCAATACTGCTTGCAGCGATCTGATCCATATTAGTAATGGCCGAATTTTTTCCGTTGATTAGAATCATTGGTGACTTACCTCTTAACGTTATTCCGCCTTCTGCATCTACAGCAACGGTCGGAATACTTTTAAGCATATCTGTCGCAGTTCCGCCAGATTGAGAAATATTCGATACAGCATTAAAAACAAAACCTTCATCTGTTTTCTGAATTTGTTTTTTTTGAGAATTGACAACAACAGCATTCAGTAAATTAGCATCATTTTCTAAAACAACCGTTCCAATAGAAACTGGATTTTTATCAATTTTGATTTTTTGAGTTCTGGTTTTGAAACCAATTAATTTGAATTGCAAAACATAATCACCTGATATTAGATTTTCTAAATCAAAATTTCCCGCAACATCTGTTACGGCATAATGGGCCACTTTTGTAGAATCACTTGCATTTTTTAAAAGTACATCTACAAATTCTACCGGAAGTTTTCCATCAGATACATTTCCTTTTATTGAGGGTGTTTTTTGGCCAAAAGAAAATTGACTACTGCTAAATAATACTATAAACAGTGAAAGTTGTTGCATCCATTTTTTCATAAGACAAAGATATTTATCCGAATAAATAGTGACCTGAAAACGGCCTTAAGATATCATTAAATTACTCTTAGATGAGATTAAGGAGTTCTTTAAGAAAATTAATTTATAAGCCATATGTATAACGATGTTTAGTCCCTAAGGAATATAATCCTTTTAGGATTTAGACATTGCTGGTAAAATCACCAACTATACTATCCTATGTGATATAGTCTTTTTGGATGTATAATAGTAACAAAAGTTTCCAATATGATAATCCGTTAGGATTTAGATATTGGTAGCAAAAACAGGGAATCACGAAGTAAGATATCCCGTAGGGATTACAAATATTTTTTAAGAGCAAAGGATTTTAATTAATAAAAAAAAGGTGTTTTTCCCCTGAAAAAAACAGGAAATAGCAGAAGCAATTTGATTTTCGCTCACTATAATTTTATCTCGTTAAAATGCGAAAGCCGAAAAGCAAACGAGTAGGCATAAATTAAAATCTAGTTAATATGGAAACAGCTTTGTATTTAGCAATGGGTTGGTGCGGAACGAAGTACCCAGGCTGGTGGAGACGCTTTTGGAAAAATCCACCACCACCTCCAGATCCGGAACCCTGGTGGACTATTACAATTATTGGTATTGGTCTCGTGGCGGGAGTTGCCGGCGGAACATTTTTTAGTACTGCAATATATGGAAATCAATTTTTCTCAGGTCAAACTGCCGTTGCTTCAGGATTGTTTGCTTTTGGTGCTTCTAATGTCATTACAGGTGTTGCCTCGGTTTTTAGAAACTAAAAAAAAATGCCTCAGCTAATAGGGATAGTGCTGAGGCATTTTTTTTATTTACTACTAATTTCACGAATTACTTACCGACTCAATTAATTCGTGCTAATTCGTGCAATTCGTGTTTAGTTTTTCTCAATCCATTTTCTTGCATTAACAAAAGCTTCATGCCAAGGCGAAACTTCGTCGTTTCTGTCTTTTGGATAATGAGCCCAGTTCCATTGGAAAGTCGAACGCTCAATATGAGGCATCATCACCAAATGTCTTCCGGTTTTATCACACATCATTGCGGTGTTATAATCAGATCCGTTAGGATTTGCAGGATAACCTTCGTAAGCATATTTCGAAACAATATTGTAGTTTTCTTCGGCTAAAGGCAAATTGAATTTTCCTTCTCCGTGAGAAACCCAAACGCCTAAAGTACTTCCGGCTAAACTAGACAACATAACCGAATTATTCTCCTGTACTTTAACAGAAGTAAAAATACTTTCGTGTTTGTTACTTTCGTTATGCAGCATTTTTCCGTGAACTTCATGTTCTGGATTAATAACTTCTAATTCCATAAACAATTGGCAACCGTTACAAATTCCAACAGATAAAGTGTCTTCTCTTTTAAAGAATTTATCCAAAGCTGTTTTTGCTTTTTCGTTGTATAAGAAAGCTCCGGCCCAACCTTTAGCAGAACCTAAAACATCAGAATTAGAGAATCCTCCAACTGCACCAATAAACTGAATATCTTCAAGAGTTTCACGACCCGAAATTAAATCGGTCATGTGAACGTCTTTTACATCGAATCCTGCCAAATACATTGCATTTGCCATTTCGCGTTCAGAATTACTTCCTTTTTCACGAATAATAGCAGCCTTAGGTTTTGGTTTCGAAGCATCGATTACCGGTTTTTTTCCTGTAAAGTGTGCTGGGAAAGTATATTGTAAAACCTGATTTTTGTAGTTTTCGAAACGTGCCTGAGCTCTTCCGTTTTTAGATTGTTTTTGATCTAATAAATACGAAGTTTCAAACCAGATATCTCTATACTTCGCAATGTCCAAATTATAAATTCCAAATTCCAAACTTGGTGTGTTTTGAACTGAACCAATTTTGAAGAATTCGATATTGTTAGCGTTTAATTTAGCTTCAACAGCTGCATCAGATTTAGCCTGGAATACAATTCCGATGTTTTCTGCGAAAAGGATTTTCAATAAGTCTTTTTCTGCGAAAGTTGAGAAATCAATTTTTGCTCCCAAGTTTACATCAGCAAAACACAATTCTAATAAAGTTGTGATTAAACCACCGCTTCCGATATCGTGACCCGCTAAAATTTGGCTTTCGCCGATTAGCTCCTGAATAGTATTAAAAGCATTTTTGAAAAAAGAAGCATCTTTAATTGTAGAAGTCTCGTTTCCGATTGTGTTTCTAATTTGTGCAAAAGAAGAACCTCCTAATTTGAAGTCATCCTGAGACAAATTGATATAATAAATGGAATCTCCGTTTTTCTGTAAAACAGGTTCCACTACTTTTCTGATATCGGTACAGTTTCCTCCAGCCGAAATAATAACCGTTCCCGGCGCGATCACTTCGTCGTTTGGATATTTTTGTTTCATTGAAAGTGAATCTTTTCCTGTCGGAATGTTGATTCCCAATTCAATTGCAAATTCTGAACAACCTTCTACTGCAGCGTACAAACGAGCGTCTTCACCTTCGTTTTTACAAGCCCACATCCAGTTAGCAGATAATGAAATTCCTTTCAAACCATCTTTAATCGGTGCCCAAACAATGTTTGATAACGATTCTGCAATAGCATTTCTGCTTCCTGCAACAGGATCAATCAAAGCCGCGATAGGAGCGTGGCCAATAGAAGTAGCAATTCCTTCTTTTCCTAAATAATCCAATGCCATAACACCAACATTATTCAAAGGCAATTGCAATGGTCCTGCATTTTGTTGTTTGGCTACTTTTCCACCTACACAACGGTCCACTTTATTAGTCAACCAGTCTTTTGATGCAACAGCTTCTAAGCGTAAAACGTCTTGTAAATATTTTTCAAAATCGGCTTTGTCGTAAGTAACAGCAGCATATTTTCTATCAATAGTTTTGTCATTCATAACCGTTTTAGGAGAGCTTCCGAAGAAATCTTCTAAAGCATAATCCATCGGTTTTGAACCATTTGATTTTGATTCGAATGTAAAACGGTGATCTCCCGTTACATCTCCAACCTGATACATTGGCGAACGCTCTCTGTTAGCAATTCTCTGTAAAGTATCAATATCTTTTTGACCAATAACCAATCCCATTCTTTCCTGAGATTCGTTACCGATAATTTCTTTTGCTGAAAGTGTTGGATCTCCAACTGGTAATTTATCCAAATCGATTAAACCTCCCGTTTCTTCCACTAATTCCGAAAGACAGTTTAAGTGTCCTCCAGCGCCGTGATCGTGAATAGAAACAATTGGATTGTTATCACTTTCTACTAAACCACGAATGGCGTTGGCAGCACGTTTTTGCATTTCAGGGTTTGAACGCTGAATCGCATTTAATTCGATTCCTGAACCAAAAGCTCCGGTATCTGCAGACGAAACCGCAGCTCCACCCATTCCGATTCTATAATTTTCTCCACCAAGAATTACGATTTTATCGCCTTCTTGTGGTTTCTTTTTAATTGCCTGATCTAATTTTCCGTAACCAATTCCACCCGCTTGCATGATTACTTTGTCATAACCAATTTTACGATCGTTTTCTCCGTGTTCGAAAGTTAAAACGGAACCAGTAATAAGCGGTTGCCCAAATTTATTTCCAAAATCAGAAGCTCCGTTTGAAGCTTTGATCAAAATATCCATTGGAGTTTGGTACAACCATTTTCTCTCTTCAACAGCATTTTCCCATTTTCTGTCATCATTCAAACGAGAATAAGAAGTCATGTAAACTGCAGTTCCTGCTAATGGCAATGAACCCTGACCACCAGCTAAACGGTCACGAATTTCTCCTCCTGATCCTGTTGCTGCTCCGTTAAAAGGCTCTACAGTTGTTGGGAAATTGTGTGTTTCTGCTTTTAGAGATAAAACAGAATCAAATTCTTTTATTTCGTAAAAATCAGGTTTGTCAGCTGTTTTTGGTGCAAACTGCTGCACTTTTGGTCCTTTTACAAAAGCCACGTTGTCTTTGTAAGCAGACACAATATCGTTAGGATTTTCCTGTGATGTTTTTTTGATTAATTTGAAAAGAGAAGTTTCTTTTTCTTCACCATCAATTACAAAAGTTCCGTTGAAAATTTTGTGACGACAGTGCTCTGAATTCGCTTGTGAGAAAGCAAAAATCTCAGAATCCGTTAGTTTTCTTCCTAATTTTACAGCTAGATTATCCAAGTAATCTACTTCTTCCTGGCTTAAAGCCAAGCCTTCTACTTTGTTATATGTTGCAATATCATCGATTTCCAGAATTGGTTCCGGCTGTACATTGATAGTGAAAATTTCCTGATCTAATTGAGTAAACTTTTGAAAAAGCATTGGATCAAAATCAGTAAAATCAGCCGTTGCCGGATGAAATTCTTCAATTCTGATGATGCCCGGAATACCCATGTTTTGAGTAATTTCTACAGCATTTGTACTCCAAGGTGTGATCATAGTGGCGCGGGGACCAACAAAAAAATCCGACAGCGCGGATTTTTCGATCTTATTAGAGTTGGCAAAAAGCCAGTTTAATTTTGAAATGTCTTGAGCCGAAATTTCGTTTTGCGTTTGTACCGCGAAAACAGTTTTGCTTTGGTTTTCAAAGAAATGGATCATTGTGATGTGTAGTTTGTTGTATTGAAGGTGCAAATTTAGTGTAAATAAATAGTAAGCGCAAATTTGCAAACAAAGTCTTTTAATGTTTTTTTACCACTAAGACACAAAGGCATAAAGTTTTTTTGTTTCACGCAGATTTTGCAGATTTAGACGGATCTGAATTCATTATAATTTTATTAAAATCTGCGTGAATTTTTATTCCGTTTTAGTATCTGCTTTATCTGCAAAATCTGCGGGAGCAAAAAAATCTCGTAAACGTGTAATTCCGATAAATATCGAAGTAAAGTTTTATTTTATTCCTGCAATCTTTTTTATTGCTTTGCTATATTCTTTTTCAGCTTTAAGACTGCCATCGTCAATTATCTCAATATTATAATCATAAATTTTGAAATTTTTGATTTTGTAAAATGCTGCCCAATTTTTACCAGAGTTCACATGACTCTCAATAATTTTATATTTTGAATTATAACTAGGGTTTTTTATTTCTTCAAAGCCAATTACTCTTTTAAAATTATTCGTTTGGGGATTGTATAAGTATAAATTGTAAGTCCAATTGCTTCTTACATCAGAAATATTTTGGATTAAAACATCTTTAATTTTGTCATTATTGAAATCTTTAAACTCAATTTCCTGGACTCGACTAAAAATAGAGTCTTTTATTAAAGTTGAATTTTTTCCATTAATTTTTTGATTGATAATTAAAATCGAATTTTTATCATTTTCATAACCATCTTTTTCATTATCAAAGTTTATCAGTTTAATTGTAATTCCCTTGTCTTTATAAATAGAATCACATTTGATTATAGTTGTATTTTGGGCCAATGTATAACTGAAAGTAAAAAGGGATATTATTGATAAAAAAGATGATTTCATAATTATAAAGGAAGTGAATCTGAATTTAAATTCTTACTTAGGAAAAATAGCACTCTGATAAGCACCCAAATCCGGAGGAGAAGTTCTCGTCGCTCCAATAATATCCAACGGAATTATATAGGCCTGATTTCCTTTGGCGAAAGCGGAAGAGGTTTTATCAATGTTGAATTTATTCTGAGAAACATTATAAAATTTTGGATTTTCATTCAAAATAATTTGATTGTAATGAACAGCATCCGTTTTAAATTGATAATCGGGATTCGTGGTTGAGCTATTGAATTTCAACAAACAATTATTCAATTGATAAACAAATGGAACAGCTGTACTTTTGTTCAAATTAAATTCATTGGTATTCGAGCCATAAATAATACAATTATTAAAAGTGGCCTGAGTCAACGGATTCGTTTCGGGAGTCGCGCCGGCCAGAGTATTGCTCAGGTTTACCGCGAAGTGTGTACTGTTTTGCCAGTTATTGTTAAAAGTACAATGTGTGAAACTGTAATTACCTCCGTAAACACAAGATAAACTCGCTACACCAGTATAATTAATTACGATATTTTCTCCTGCTATTCGGGCATTTTGAGCCAGAATTCCATATTCGACACAGTTGTAAATCTGCGTATTTTTGATGGAAACAGTTGTTGCGTCCTGATTTTTGAAAGACAAACCAGTTACAGCATTTTTTAATGTTAAATGGTTTATGGAATGATTGGTGCTTCCGTCAGCCAGTATAACTGAATTCCATTGTCCGGGAATATCAGCATAAAGTGATTCAAGCCTGTCGCCTTCAAAAATAACTTCGTTTTCTAAATTTTCAGTTGTTGATTTAGTTCCGCTGATCTGAAGAGAAGCTTTTTTGTCTACATAAAGACCAGAATTAGCATGAAAATGTACACGTGCTCCGGCTTCAAAAGTGACTGTTTTGTTTTCAGGAACTCCGGCATATCCGTAGATTACATAAGGTTTCTGTTTTGTGAAAATTAGTTCATTTCCGTTTACAGCATCATTTTCATCCAAATAAAAGCCATCAACATCTTTCCCGTCAATTTTAATTTTTTCCTTCGTTCCATCCGGATTTTGCTTCGGATATAAAAAAACAGCATCCTGAATTAAAGTCACTAAAGCTACTTGTTGCAGATTCACTCCACTGTCAAACTGAATTTCATCAGTATATAAAAAATCAGCCGGATTGGCATCCGTAATATCTGCAGTAGTTTCTACAAAAATGTACAAACTGTCTTTGGCTAAAAGGGTAACATTATTGAAAATTTTTCCATTGTTGCCAGTCATTCCGTCAACGGTCATACGGTATTTAGAATTTAATCCTTTTTTGAGTTGAATAATCGGTATCGAAATATCATTTTTACTTCTATTGTAAACTTTAACCTGATAAGTGCTCGAACCGATATTTTTGAAAACAGTATCCAGATAAACGGTATCTTGTGAAAACTTTAAATCTCCAGTGCTGGCAACGGTATCAAAATCAGTTCGACAAGAACTGAAAGCTAAAATTAAGCCGAGAATGAAGAGTGCAAAATAGTGACGCATTTGAATGGGGTGTTTTTTTGCTACAGATTTGCTTCGCCCGTTCGCTATCGCTCGGGTCACAGATTTAAATGATCTTTTCCATTCTTTACGAATAAATCTAATCTGTGTTAATCTGAGAAATCTGTGGCAAATATTTTTAATCGCTTTGTAAAAATAACAAAAAACTTACATGCTCGAAGATGATTTTTAATATTAGAATTCGATTTTCTAATTTGTATCTCATCTTTTCTTTAATTTTACGATTTTAAAGCCTATTCTAAATGAATTATACAAAAGAGCAAATAGTAGAGCGTTGCAATCAGTTTTCTAAAAACACGTTGATGGAAACGCTAAAAATTGAATATATCGATGCTGGCGAAGACTTTTTAACTGCAAAAATGCCTGTAAATCCAAGCGTTCATCAGCCAATGGGCTTGTTGCACGGCGGAGCTTCAGTTGCTTTGGCAGAAAGTGTAGGAAGTGCAGCATCATTCTTCTTTATCGATCCCAGAGAACAAGAAGTTCGCGGCATCGAAATTTCGGCCAATCACTTAAAAAGTATTCGTGAAGGTTGGGTTTTTGGAACTGCCCGAATCATTCATAAAGGAAGAAGTATCCATCTTTGGGAAATTAAAATTACAGATGAAGCGGGAAATCTAATTTCGCTTTGCAAACTAACCAATATGGTTTTGGATAAAAAGAAAACCGAATAAAAATATGAACGACTTTTTCTCTACTATAAGAAAACATCAGGAGCAAAAATTGCCTTTTGTAATTTATTCTAAACCTAATTCGTCAAGTGTTTTTGCTCTTTTGCAGCAGGATAACACCGTGTATAAAGTCACAGATTATAGTGAAAAAGGTTTTGTTTTTGCTTCTTTTGATGAAAAACAGCTCATATTGATTCCGGAGAATGAATCGAAAATTATAAGTGCAGAACAAACTACCGGTAATTTTGATTTTAATGATATTGAAGACCCGACTTTCGATTCAGAAACAAAAATGCAATATGAAGCTTTAGTCGAAAAGGGAATTCAGGCGATTACGAATGAAGAATTCAAAAAAGTAGTTTTGTCAAGAAGCGAAAGTATTGAGTTGAACGATTTTGATTTTATTATCACATTCAAACGTTTAATTCATTTATATCCATCGACTTTTACGTATTGCTTTTCGCATCCTGAAATTGGATTCTGGATTGGAGCAACTCCGGAACAATTATTAAAAGCAAGCGAAAGTGTTTTTGAAACAACAGCATTGGCCGGAACACAAAAAGCTAACGCAGAAGAAGAGATTTCCTGGCAGCAAAAAGAAAAAGACGAACAGCAATACGTAACCGATTTTATTATAAAAAGATTGCGCGAAGTGGCCTCTTCTGTAAATGTAACAAAACCGTACAGCATCAAAGCGGGATCGATCTGGCATATTAAAACTGATATTTCAGGAGTTTTAAAGGAGAATTCTACTTTAAAAGAAGTTATTGATACGTTGCATCCAACGCCAGCCGTTTGTGGATTGCCAAAGAAAAAAGCAAAAGCATTTATCCTTGAGAATGAAAATTACGACAGAACTTTTTATACAGGCTTTCTGGGCGAATTGAATAGTAGTTTTGCCCACAAAGCAGTAAGTTCTGATTTGTTTGTAAATTTACGCAGCATGCAAATTAAGGACAATAAAGCCATTTTGTACATGGGATGCGGTATTACAAAAGAAAGTATTCCTGAAAAAGAATGGGAGGAAAGCGTTAATAAATCCATGACAATGAAAAGAGTTTTGAATATAAAAAAGAATAATAATTGTTAAAAAGTTTCAAGTTTCAGGTTTCAATTTGTTGGAACGTAAAACCTGAAACTTGAAACCTGAAACTTGAAACAAAAAAAATGAAATTAGATATACTAGCCTTTGGAGCACACCCTGACGATGTAGAATTGGGTTGTGCCGGAACCATTTTAAAAGAAGTTTCACTGGGAAAAAAAGTGGGAATTGTAGATTTAACCCGAGGAGAGTTGGGTACCAGAGGAACAGCAGAAACCAGAGATGAAGAAGCGAAAGCCGCCGCAAAAATATTAGGGGTTTTGGTTCGTGAAAATTTGGCCATGCGTGATGGTTTTTTCGTTAATGATGAAAAGCACCAGTTGGAAGTTATTAAGATGATCCGAAAATATAAACCGGAGATTGTATTGTGTAATGCAATTGAGGATCGCCATATCGATCACGGAAAAGGAAGCAAATTAGTTTCTGACGCTTGTTTTTTATCCGGATTGATGAAAATAGAAACTGTTGTTGATGGTGAAAAACAAGAAGCCTGGAGGCCGAAAGTGGTTTATCATTATATTCAGTGGAAAAACATCGAACCAGATTTTGTTGTAGACATTACAGGCTTTGAGGATAAAAAAGTAGAAGCAATTGCAGCTTATAAAACACAATTTTATGATCCAAATTCTAATGAACCTGCAACACCAATTACAAGTAAAAACTTTTTTGAAAGCTTAAATTACCGTGCGAAGGACTTAGGAAGACTTGTTGGGAAAGATTTTGCTGAAGGTTTTACGGTTGAAAGATGTTTGGCAGTCAATAGCTTAGAAAATTTGATTTAAAAAGATGAATTTTTTTTTAATTTTTTCTTTGTAGAAGTAAACCTTTGTTGTATATTTGCAACCGCAAAGAAAAATGGTGGTTGTAGCTCAGCTGGTTAGAGTATTGGTTTGTGGTGCCGAGGGTCGCCGGTTCGAACCCGGTCAGCCACCCAGAAATTTAAAGCCTTGAAGAAATTCAAGGCTTTTTTTGTGTCCTTAATTTTTTTACCAAAACCTGTGAAGTAAAAAAAAAATTTACCGCAAAGTTCGCAAAGTGTTTTTTTATTGGTGTGTTTGTGCTATGTTTTTAAGTTCGCAAGGCTTTATGAATAAAAATTTGCGAACCTTGCGTAATTCCTTTGTGCACCTTGCGGTTAAGTACCTCAATCTTGGATTTCAAAATTGGAATTTAAAGAAAATTTACCGCCAAGTTCGCAAAGTGTTTTTTTATATATTGGTGTGTTTATGCTGTGTATTTAAGTTCGCAAGGCTTTATGAGTGAAAATTTGCGAACCTTGCGTAAAACCTTTGCGAACCTTGCGGTTAAGTACCTCAATCTTGGATTTCAAAATTGGAATTTAAAAAAATTTACCGCAAAGTTCGCAAAGTGTTTTTTTATTGGTGTGTTTATGCTGTGTATTTAAGTTCGCAAAGCTTTATGAGTAAAAATTTGCGAATCTTGCGTAAAACCTTTGCGCACCTTGCGGTTAAGTACCTCAATCTTGGATTTCAAAATTGGAATTTAAAAAAATTTACCGCAAAGTTCGCAAAGTGTTTTTTTATTGGTGTGTTTATGCCGTGTATTTAAGTTCGCAAGGCTTTATGAGTAAAAATTTGCGAACCTTGCGTAAAACCTTTGCGCACCTTGCGGTTAAGTACCTCAATCTTGGATTTCAAAATTGGAATTTAAAAAAAATTATCGCAAAGTTCGCAAAGTGTTTTTTTTATTGGTGTGTTTATGCCGTGTATTTAAGTTCGCAAGGCTTTATGAATAAAAATTTGCGAACCTTGCATAAAACCTTTGCGCACCTTG